>JAXDPG010000478.1:0-2554 GCA_034668485.1 Sphingomonadales bacterium | reverse complement strand
TGCGCGCGCTACGAGCCCTGGGACCGACGGCGCTCCTGGGACCGCAAGGGCGTCTGGGCGGTGCGCGGGCTGGTCCCGTTGGGCCAGCTCACCATCCTCGCCGGGACGATCGCCACCGGCTCGGGACCGCACGCCGGCGAGTTCGAAGGCCAGTTCGTCAAGCGCTTCACCTTCGAGGGCCACGACACGCTCGAATGGGTGGTCCAGCGCCACGCCGTGCTCGCGGCGATCTACGGCTTCGCGGCGATCGGCGTCTGGTTCTACCTGCGGGGGCCGGGCGGCGACCGGAGGGCGCTCAAACCGCTGACCCTGGTGCTGATCCTGCTCTTGATCCAAGGCGTCGTCGGCTACATCCAGTGGGAGCTCGAACTGCCGAGCGAGATCGTCTGGGTCCACGTCGGCCTCGCCACCTGCAACTGGCTGGCGATGCTGTGGACGATTGCCGCGGCGGGGCGGCTCGAGCCGCGCACGGGCACGCCCGCCGCCCGCGAGCGGGGCGAGGCGCCGTCCGACCAGTCGGCTTCAGCGCCCGCCGGCGCGAGCGCCGGCGCCGCCTGAGGGCGCGGGGAGCCCGGAATTCTCCCCTTCTGGCTCTCGATCGGCTTCCTCAGCGCCGTCCAGGGCGTTCTCGTCGGGCTCCCCCGGCCCACCGTCACGATTCCCCTGCTGAACCGCTTAGGAGGGCGCTGGTGGGCCCTGGTGCTGCCGCTCTCGATCGTCGTCGTGATCGGCGCGATCGCCCTCGACTCGGCGTCTGCCCAATTCCTCACCTGGCTGGCGCTGATCGCGGTCCCCCCTCTGGCGGCGATCGCCCTCGGATGGATCGTCCACGGCGCGCGGCCCTGGCTCGCCCTCGCCGCGATCCCGCTCTTCGCTGTCGCCTGGGCGGCGAAGGGGGAACTGGGCGGCCAGACCTGCGCCCTGGCCCTCTCGGCGCTCGCCTGCGTCGCCCTGGGCTGGCTGCTGGCCTGCGTCGTCCCGGCCCGCTGGGTGAAGCTCGGCATCTACGCGATGGCGGCGGTCGACGCCTACCTCGTCTTCACCGAACTCCTCCAGGAACCGAACACGGTCCTGAACGCCGCCGCTCCCGCCGCCGACCTGCCGAAGCTGCAGCTGGTCACCTGGGGCTCGGCGCTGATGGGCTTCGGCGACCTCTTCATCGCCGCCGTCCTCGGCGCCCTCCTCGCCCGCGACTCCCGGCTCCAAGCCCGCGGCGCCATCCTCGCCGCCCTCCTCTGCTGCGCCTGGGACCTCCTCTTCTTCGCGATCGACACGACCCCAGCCACCGTCCCCGTCGCCCTCACGCTGCTGACCCTGGAGCTATGGGGACGATGGCGGCCGCGGAAATCGGCTGACGGCTAAAGCTGCGTCGCGATCAAGACGATCATCGCCGCGAAGCAGGCGAGGAGGCTGCCGGAGAACACCAACGCGCCGTTGACCAGGCCGTGATTCAGCTTGTCGATCCGTTGTTCGACATGTTCGAACCGGCCGTTCATCTGCACCGTGATGCGTTCGACGCGATCCTCGACCCGACCCACCCTTTCGTTCAGATGGGCGATCGCGGTGTCGACCTGGTCAAACCTTTCACCAGCTCGGACGAACTCTTCACCAACTCGGTCGAACCTTTCGTCAAGCTTCTCCTCGGCCCGAGCGACACGTTCGTCGGCCCTCTGTTCGGCCTGGTCAAAGCGTTCGTCGATCCTTGCGGCGAATTCCTCGAATCGCGTGTCGGACACCTCTGCCATCCCCGCCCCCTCTCGTCTTGCGATCGTCGCCTCCATGTGAAGGAGGCTAAGGCGCAGATTTGGCTGTCCGAAACGGCAAACGTGCCAATTGAGTGCCAGTACTCCGCGCCCCGTAGGGGCGCTCAGAAGTGGGTCGCGAACAGCGTGATCAGCGCCCCGAACCCGGCGAACATCATCGTGCAGACAGCAATGACCGCGATGATCATCGCGTGCCGAAGGTCGTTGACCTGACCATCGAGCCGAACGATGCTCCCCTTCACCTCTGTGAAGCCATCATCGACGCTCTGCTTCAAGTCATCGAGTCGCGCGTCGCTCCATCGGGTCCTCATCGCCTCCATGGGGATGAGGCTAGCGAGGAAACACGCGCTTGTGGCGCGCAGAATGTGCCAATTGTGTGCCGGGCCAAGGGCTGGCTGACGGCTACGGTTTGTAGTCCGGGCCGCCGGGACGACTACGGGAGTTGCGCCACCAATCGCGCGTCCATCGGTAGCCGTAGACGCAGCCGATGATCGCCAGCAAGAGACCGTAAAGGGCACCGACCAGGCTGCCCGCCAGGAGCGCCAGGCCAATAGCCGACCCGCCGGCGAGGGCGAAGATCAGCACCCATTTGAACACCGCCCCCTCGTTGTAGTTCACATCAACACCCCAATCAGCCCTCGGATGGGCGATGGACGCGAGGCTCTGGCGCAGCAATCGTCGTGGCGGGCAAGGACGCAGACCCGAAGGCGTGGCAGAGCCACGTCGAGCGGTCGCGGACGCCGCCCGCCGTGACGAGGGCCAGCCAGAGACCGCGGACGTCGCCCATCCGA
>JAXDPG010000477.1:0-2595 GCA_034668485.1 Sphingomonadales bacterium | reverse complement strand
GCGGCTTTCCCTGGCGCCGACATCTACCTCGGCCTACGCCAACTCGCCTACCCCCTCGCCCGGGGTCACGGCACGCCACGGTGCCGGGCCACCCGCCCGATCAGGCCCGCCACGACCACCACGGCAGCGCCGAGCGTGCGCGTCCTACAGGTGGTTCACAATGCTGTGGGCAGCGTCAAGGATCAGATCTGCGCGAGGCCGCCGTCGACGAAGAACTCGATGCCATTGACGTAGCTGGCGTCGTCGGAGGCCAGGAAAGCCGCGGCGCCGGCGATCTCCTCGGGCTCGGCGACGCGGCCGAGCGGAACGGCGGCGGCGAACGTGTCGAGGAGTGCCTGCTGGTGGTCGGGCTCGGCGAGTCCGAGCAGGCCAGGCGTCCTGGTCGCGCCAGGGCTCAGGACGTTGACACGGATGGCGCGCCCTCTGAGATCGACGGCCCAGCTGCGGGCGAGGGTGCGGACCGCGGCCTTGGTGGCGGCGTAGACGCTCCGTCCAGGTCCGACCCTGACCGAGGCGGCGGAACCGGTGAGGATGACCGACGAGTTGTCGTTGAGCAGCGGCAGTGCCTTCTGCACGGTGAAGATGACGCCCTTGACGTTCGTGGCGAACGTGGCGTCCACCTGCTCCTCGGTGATGTCGCCGAGCGCCGCGCGGACGCCGCCGCCGGAGTTGGCCACCACGATGTCCACGCGGCCCCGGCGTTGCCGCACGGCGCTGTACAGCGTGTCGAGGTCGGCGAGCCGGGCCGAGTCGGCCCGGACGGCCTCGACGTTCTCGCCGATCTCGGCCACCGCGGGGTAGTGGGCGCTCTGCCGGCGACCGGTGATGAAGACGTACGCGCCGTCGGCCGCGAACCGCTTGGCGATGGCGAGTCCGATGCCGGTGGCACCACCGGTGACGACGGCTGTCTTGTCCCGCAAGGTGCTCACGGCTGCTCCCGACGTGGTGGATGATCCTATGGCGGTTCGGTGAGGGTCATGGCGAGACCCCGGGTACTTGTCCAAGTGGTAGCCGCGGTCGGCCGGCAGTACCCGGGGCTTGCGTCGCGGCGGCATGACCAAGCGGATCGCACCCCGGTCACCGGTCTCCTCGGCGCTGACGGCCTCGACCAACGCAACGACTCCACGACAAGGTGCAGCCCAGTCCTACCCGGATGGGCCTGGTGCAGGGAGGGTTGCCGGCAGGGTGGCCCAGTCGGGCACGCCCAGTCCGCTGGCGGGGTCGTACCCGACGGCTGCGGTGCAGCAACCGACCGCGGCGAGGTCGTTGTTGCCTTCTGTGATGTCGTAGAACGCCGACGGGCTCGACGACGCCGCCGTGTAGAACCACCCGTTGACCAAGCCGAGTCGTGGTCGCCCGGCGCTCCGCTCCGACCCGGCAACGAGTGCTGTGCTCGCGGCGATCAGTGGTGTGGAGCCGCTTGTGCCCCCCACGGTCTGCAAAGTCGAATTTATCACGACCGGCCAGCCGGGCACGATATCGGCGAGGGCGCTGACATCGGGAACGGCACGGAACTGCGCGCCGTTCGCGCCGTCCTGGAAGGCCGGGCGAGGTGTCCGGCGGCCCACCGCGCCACCGCCGGCCGCCTCTTCTCCGTGTGCCGCGTCGTTCCACACGGTTTCAGAAGTCCGAGTGTTGGCCGGGCCGAGCGTGAGCCGGGTACCACCGACCGCGGTGACGAACGAGGACACCGCGGGGTAGGACAGCGAGGTCCCCGGAACGCTGGTGCCGCAGGTGGTGGATCCGCTGTCTCCGGCGGCGACGAAGGAGGACACACCGCTGAGTGCCGTCATGGCCAGCACCGAGTCGGTGGTGGCGAGGTAGGCAGGGGCAGCCTCGTTCTCGGCCACCAGGCATCCCCCGTAGGAGAGGGAGATGACGTCCGGAGGACCGCCGGGATCGCCGAGCGCGCGGCTGAAGGCGTCGAGCATGCCGCCGCCGCCGGCCGTGGTCTGAACCAGCCGCAGCCGGGCTGCGGGGGCTGCCGCCGCTGCGGTCTGCAGATCGAGAGATGTCTCGCTGGAGGCGTTCGCCATCGCCGTGCCGACGCCATCGCCTTGAGTCTGCGCAATCGGCGGAGCGGTGTATCCGAAGCATTGCGCCGCCAGGTTCAGGTCGCCCGGTAGCCAACCACCGCCCAGGTCGAGCACGGTGATCACCGGAGTGCCGGACGCTGCGGCGCGGAGCCGGTCGATGCCGTAGGCGGTCTGGATCTGCTGCGGCGCGTAGACCCGGCGCTGCTGCAGCAACGGAGCCAACGGAGCCGAACAGTCGGTCTGGGGTGGGGTGCCGGTGTTGAGCGGCCATGGCACTCCCCCGGTCGTCGGACCGGAGGTGCGGGGTGGGGGGCTTCCCCCGATGCCGGGGTCATACACCTGCGTGACCGGCAACAGCACGACGGTGCCCGGGGGTTGGAGTGCGGCAGGCAACTGGGCGGGAAGGGCGTAGGTGGTGAACGGATTCGATGCCTTCGCCGGATGTTGTGCAAGCGGAGCTCCCAACGCCGCCATCCACTGCTCCGTCGATCCGCTCACGCGTGCGAACAGTTTTGTTGGATCTGCTGCGAAATTCAGGCCAAGGCCCTTCACCGCATCG
>JAXDPG010000476.1:0-2588 GCA_034668485.1 Sphingomonadales bacterium | reverse complement strand
GAACGTTCGGGTGATTGATGTTGCGCTGCGGGGCCTTTGCCATCAGCTTTTCCGCAAAGGGGCGGGCAATTTCGCCGAAATTTTCGACCCACACTTGGGCCGGCATCTGCTCGTGGCTGTCGACGTCAGTGATCCGTCCGGCAAGCGGGGCTAAGGCGTCGGGTAAGACAGCGTCCATGTGACTCTCCCAATGCGGCGAGTCGCGCTCGCCGTCGCGCGCTGGCCTCCTGACGGGCATACGCAAAATGATTCCGTGGGAAGATTGCACACAATCCAGACGTAGGTCAAGCCGTATCCCCCGTCGCGAACGAAGCGCGTGCACTCTTCAGGCAGCGGTTGTGCGACCGTCGATGCCCCGTCTGCGCAAGAAAAAATGGAGCTAAATCAGTCTGATTTACCATTTCCGCAAGGCGTTGGGGCCGTTACCCCCGCGTAGCTCAGTTCGATGAAAATGAATTGGCCGCTTGCTATTGTGTGCAATCTTGATAGCCTCTCGCCAGCTTGCTTTAAAAGTGTCTTGGTCAGGGTGCACTGCCGGGACAGAGGGTAGAGGCGGTGAGGATGGCTGAGATGGACGTGGCGCGCGCAACTCTCGACGGCAAACTTGGCTCGAGCGCCTTGAAGTACCAGCCTGGATTCGGCAACGAATTCGCCACCGAGGCGGTCGAGGGTGCCCTTCCCCGAGGGCAGAACAGCCCGCAGCGGCCGCCACTGGGGCTTTTCAGCGAGCTTGTCTCAGCGACAAGCTTCGCGGCTCCCCGCGCAAGCAACCGCAGGAGCTACCTATTCCGCATCCGCCCCTCGACCAGCGCCGCGCAATTCGTGCGCATCGACAATGGTCTGCTCAAGACGCCCCCCCTCGAGATTGGGCCTTACCCCGGAGCCCTGCGTTGGGCGGCTTTCGCCATGGACGGCGAACCGGCGGATTTCATCGACGGCCTGTTCACAGTGTGCGGCAACGGGTCCCCGCAATCCCAGACCGGTATGGCGGTGCATGTTTACCGAGCTAACCGCTCGATGGAAAATCGCGTCTTCAGCAACGCGGACGGCGAGATGCTCATCCTGCCTCAAGAGGGCGCCCTGCGCATCGTTACCGAGCTCGGGCTGCTGGATGTCGGTCCTGGCGAGTTCACGCTTTTGCCCAAAGGACTCAAGTTCGCGGTGGAAATTACCGGGCAGAGCGCGCGCGGTTTCGTCTGCGAGAATTTCGGGCTTCCATTCGTGCTGCCCGATCTCGGCCTTATCGGCTCGCACGGCCTTGCCAATTCGATCAATTTCCTGACGCCTGTGGCGGCATTCGAAAATCGTGACGGTTCGGTCGAGTTGGTTCACAAATATGCCGGTAATCTCTGGGCCGCGCAGCTGGACCACTCACCCTTCGATGTGGTCGCCTGGCGCGGCAATTGGGCTCCCTGCAAATTCGACATGCGACAATTCGTCGTCATGGGCACCTTGTCAGTGGATCACCCGGATCCGTCCATTTTCTGTGCGCTGACTTCACCCTCTTCAGCGATCGCCGGGAGCAATGTGGATTTCATGGTGCTGCCGCCGCGCTGGGTGGTTGCCGAAAACACGTTCCGTCCCCCGGGCTTTCACCGCAACGCCGTCGCAGAGTTTCTCGCGCTGATCGAAGGCGCTCACGAATCCCGCGCCAATAGTTTCCCGCCAGGCTCGATGAGCCTCCACAACAACTGGACGGCGCATGGGCCTGACGTCGAGACCTTCGAAGCCGGCCGCGTCGCCACCTTGGAGCCGCAGAAGATCGAGGACGCGCTGGTCTTCATGCTGGAAACCCGTTTCCCCCTCGAGCTTTCGGCGGGCGCGATGAGCTCGGAACATCGCCAGCTCGACTGCACCGATTCGTGGACAGGGTTTCGACCGCGCTTCCCGGATAACAATTAGCAAGGAGCAGCGAGAAGATGGCAAGGACGGCCCTGATCGTTGGGGGCGCGAGCGGTATCGGCGCCGCCTCGGCGCTCGCCCTTGCCGGGGACGGATTGGCCATCGCTGTGGCTGACATTCACGAAGACAGCGCCCGCGGCCTCGCAGAAGGTCTGCCAGGGCAAGGGCATGCCGGCTACTTCGCCGATGCCGCCGACGAGGCAAGCCTGATCCAGCTGTTCGACAAGGTCGAGAGCGAGATGGAGCCAGTCGCGGTGCTGGTCGTAGCAGCCGGGACGCCGGGTTACGTGGACGGTGTGAAGCCAACCCTGCGTGCAACCACGGCGAAGTCCTGGGATCAGGTGATGGCAATCAACGCGCGCGGCCCATTTCTCTGTATCCGTGAAATGCTGCGGCGGCGGGAAGCCGACCCGGTGGGCGATGGCCGGATCATCCTCATCGCCTCCATGGCGGCCCAGACGCTGTCGATCAACAGTCCGGCCTCCTACGTCGCTTCGAAGGGCGCGATTCTCGCGCTGACTCGGGTTGCAGCCGGCGAGGCGTCGACCCTTGGAATCACGGTCAATTCCGTCGCGCCGGGGGCGGTCGATACACCGATGCTGCGCGGCGTGATGCCCATTGAGCGGGACAAGGAATATTTCGGCCGCACTGTCGCCGGCCGGGCTGGAACCTCCGAGGAGATCGCC
>JAXDPG010000475.1:0-2508 GCA_034668485.1 Sphingomonadales bacterium | reverse complement strand
CAGTCGGTCGAGGCGATCCGCGCGGACCTGCAGCGCCGCACCGAAGAACTGGTGGGGGACGTGCTGCGCGAGGAGGCGGGCACCGGTGGTGCATCGCGGGTCCGGACCGGGATACACGAAGGTCCGGCGGCGGAGGTGCTGCTGCAGCGGGCCCGGGGCGCGCAACTGCTCGTGGTCGGCAGCCGCGGGCGGGGAGCGATTCGTGCTCTGCTGCTCGGCTCGGTTGCCCTCCACTGCGCCATGCACGCCCCCGGCCCCGTGATGCTCGTGCATCCGCAGCGCAGCAGATCGACGGAGGGGGACACCACATCGGAACCGGCTATGGCCGCGCTCTGAGAATTTGGATCCGTTCCCAGCATGGCTGTTCCGCGGTGCCGGACCGGTCAGCCCGCGGCGCGCTGGCGAATGCCCCGCAGCATGGCGCGTTCCATCAGGAGGTGGACCGGCTCCAGCAGCAGCGGAATCAGCAGCCCGAGCGCCCGGGGGCGATAGTCCGCGCGCACCCGGGCGAGCAACCGGCACGAACCCGGCCCGACGGGTACGAGGACGAACGCCCAGCTCCAGTCCAATGCCACACGGTCGCCGCCCCGGGCCGGTGCGCCGGTCAGCGCGTTCATGGTCATCCGCAGGACCAGCGCACGGGGCGGGTCCACGACGGCCGCGGTCAGGCCCGTCCCCGGGCCGAGGGGCACGGAGTCGCCGACGGTGAGCGACTGGAACTGCGGCAGGACCTCCCGAGCGGAGTTGCCTTCGGCGAAGTCGCCTAGACCTGCGGCGCGCTCCAGCCGGTCGTAGCTGTACCACCCGGCGCGGCCGAAGCCCAGCTGCACCAGCCACGGCCACACGTCCTCGGGTGGGGCAGCGATCGGAACGGCTCGGGTGGTCTGCCACCGGGCTCGGACCAGGTCGTCGCCGGGGAGCGGTCCGGCGCTCTCGGCAGGGGTGGCCCCCCAGGCAAGTAGGCGTGGCCGCAGCAGGACGGCGTATGCCACTCCAGCACCCGCCGCGATCCATCGGGCGCGCGGACGCATGGTCATGGCCGTCGGCCGACGACCCCGTGAGCAGGGCCAGGGGCGGACGTCGGTGAAGTCCGCCGGAAGAGCGGCCGGTAGAGCGGCCGGTAGAGGACCACGGCGTAGCCGGTCACGGTCACCGCGAGGGCCGTAGCTCCCACGGCCTGGCCCGGGGACGCATCGACTGCGCCGCCGAGCACCATGCTCCACGCCATCGCGGCCACCGACCAGCCCAGCAGGGCGTACCCGCCGAGCACCGCGGCGGCCGGGCTCCGTGCCCAAGACCGGCCGCGCAGGAGCCCGATACCCATGAGCAGCGAGACGGGTGCGACGAGTCCGAGGTCCATGGCCTTGACGACCCAGAAGGCATTCGGGGTGGTGAGCACCCCGTCACCGACCGGATGGTCGGACAGCGCGTCGACCAGCGAGGTGAGGTGGATGCCGACAACCACGAAGCCGACCACGATGAGCAGCAGGACGCCGGTCGACCGTTCCAGCCGGCGACTCCACCGCAGCGGAGGTTGGGACCGCAGCAGCCGGGTGGCCCGGACGGCCACCGCGATCCCGAGGCCCACGGTGCCGAGCAACAGGGGAGAGAACCACTCCACATTGCCCGGCTGGCCGAACTCGCTGCCGAGCAGGAGCTGGATCCAGATGTAGACGGTGAACACAGCCGGCGCCAGGGCGAGTACCGGCGCGGCGGGGTGGCCACGCCAGGCGTGCAAGCCGACCCAGACGCATAGTGGATTGACGAGTGCCAGCGCCGTGAGGTCGGTGCCACGGACCTGGTCGAGCCCCGACGCTGAGGTCCGGTAGTGCAGCACGTCGAGGACGAGAGGCCCCAGGACGGCGGTGGCCGCGACCAGCGCCCCCAGTGCGAAGAGCAGCACGGCCAGCCCGCGGTCACCCGCCTGCTGCTGGGCCATCGCCTTAGCCCTCAGCACACCTGCGGTAGGAGGAGTTGCCGGCGACGACGTCACGGTGTTCACGCGGCCAGCTTCTTGGAGTCGGGCCGGCGCGGAGCGGGTCGCCGGTCCTGGGATCCGTGGACGAACGTCCCTCGTCCTCGAGCGCGGTCCCGTGCGCGCGCAAGATGGAGGCGCATCGGCCCGACGGGGTCGCGACTCTCAGGACTACCTTGATCGCAACTGCCGCCGCGACGCCCCGCAGTCAGCGAGGCGCGTCTGCGCAGCGGAGGGAAGCCCATGAGCAGCAGTGTCGAGCAACCGGCGATTCGGGTCTTCCTGGTCGACGACCACGAGGTCGTCCGACGCGGAGTCGCCGACGTCCTGTCCACAGACCCGTGCATCACGGTGGTCGGTGAGGCGAAGAACGCCGCGGAGGCGATGGCCCGGGTGCCGGCACTGCGCCCGGACGTCGTTGTGCTGGACGTCCGGCTACCCGATGGTGACGGGGTGACGGTGTGCCGTGACCTGCGCGCCCGGATGCCCGACCTCGGCGTCGTGATGCTGACCAGCTACAGCGACGACGAGGC
>JAXDPG010000474.1:0-3838 GCA_034668485.1 Sphingomonadales bacterium | reverse complement strand
GCGTGGACGACGACGCGGGCGCTCTCGTCCGTGCGCTTGGCGCCGTCCTCGACGATCTCCACGACGTGCGCGGTCTCGCCCTGGATCTCCTTGATGAGGCCGGCGATCGTCTTGGCCGCCGACTGGGACTCCTCGGCGAGCTTGCGGACCTCCTCGGCGACGACCGCGAAGCCGCGGCCCTGCTCGCCGGCGCGGGCGGCCTCGATGGCCGCGTTGAGCGCCAGGAGGTTCGTCTGGTCGGCGATCCCGGTGATCGTGTCGACGATGCCGCCGATCTTCTCCGAGCGTCCGCTCAGCGACGCCATCGCGGCGACGAGCTCGCCGGAGGACTCGCGCACGGCGGCGATCGCCAGGGTGGCCTCCTGCGCCGCGGCGACGCCCTGCTCGGCGACGATGCGCGCCTCGGCGGCCGACGTCGCGGTCTCCTCGGTCGAGCGCTTGGCGGCGTCGACCATCTGGACCTGACGCTCGGCCCCCGACGCGACGTCGCCGACGGCGTGTGCGATCTCACCGACCGCCTGGCCTGCCTCCTCCGACGAGGACGCCATCTGCTGCGACGACGCGCTCAGCGTCGCCGCTGCGCCGGAGACCTCGCCGATGATCGAGCGGAGGTTCTCCGCCATCTTCGAGAACGCATTCCCGAGCGCGTCACGCTCCGACTTCGGCTCGACCTCGACGGTCAGGTCGCCGCCCGCGAGGCGGTCCGCGGCCGCAGCCATCTCTTTCAGGTAGACGAGCATGCGCTGGAAGGCCTGCGCGGTCTTGCCAAGCTCGTCCCTCGAGTTGACGTGCACGTCCTGCTCGACATCGCCTTCGGCGATTGCGGTGGCAGCACGCAGCATCTGGCCGGTGCCGTTCGCGATCGCGCGGGAGATGAAGAAGGCAATTGCCGCCGCGAGCAGGATTGCGACCGCCAGCAGGACCACGATCAACGTGGTCGCGGATGACTTCGTCGACTTGGCCGACGCCACCTCGGCAGCTGCGAGCTTCTGGTTGAACCCAGCCCACTGGTCGATATCGCTCTGCATCGCGGTGTAGAGCGCACTGGCACCGTCAAGCACGTGGTTTGCCGCCGCGTCCTTGCCGGCGGTACTGAGGGCCTGGACGGACTGCGTCTTGCGCAGGTAGGTCGCCCAAGCGCCCTTCACCTTTGCCAGCAGAGCCTGATCCTCGGCGCCGCTCGCGAGCTTCGCGGCGTCGGCGAAGGCTGCGTCGATCTCGCCGCGGCGCTGCTCGATGTGCTTTGCCAGGACCTGCCGCTGAGCGTCCGAAGCGGCCGCGATGTGGGCAAACTGCGTCCCGCGGTAGTCCATCGAGAGACCGTCGACCTCCTTGACGGCGATCGTGCTGGGCAGCGCTTCGGTGCCAATCTTGGTTGCGTTCGCACCGACAGCGCCGACCTTGAGGACGCCGAGCACTCCGACGACCACCATCAGCGCCAGGACGAATCCGAAGCTCGAGAAGAGCTTGCCCCGGATCGAGAAGAAAGACTGCAGGTTCATGTGAGACTCCGTGTCGGGTGAGGTGACGCCTCGGGTCGTCGGCCGCGCGGGCCAACTCTTGAGACGAACGGCACCCGGTCGGAAGCGCTCAGATGATGATCGAGCGGCGGAGTGCGATCGCGACGGCCTGTGTGCGGGTGTCGGCGGCGAGCTTCAACATCGCCCGCCTGACATAGGTCCGCACGGTTTCGGGTGAGAGGGAGAGCGCAACCGCGATCTCGTCGTTCGACCTTCCGTCGGCCAGCAGGTGGAGGATGTCGCGCTCACCCGACGAGAGACCGTGCGTAGCGCCGACGGGGCCTGCGTGCACCCGGACGAGCGCGGACGCCAGGCCGGGATCGATGTATGACTCGCCGCGGGCCGCATGCGTCACCGCGCGCACGACGTCGTTCAACGGCGCGTCCTTCAGAACAAAGCCTCGAGCCCCCGCTTCGAGTGCCTCGGTGAGCATCTGCCCCTCCGAGAAGCCCGTGTAGAGCACCGTGGCAGTCTCGGGCACCCGATCACGGACCTGCTTCGCGACCTCGATGCCCGTCAGCAAGGGCATCATCACGTCGAGCAGCGCGACGCTCGGCCGGTGCTCCTCGATCACGGCGAGCGCCGCTGCTCCGTCGCCGGCGAGCGCGACCACGTCGATCCCTTCCTCCTCGAGCAGGAGCACTGTCGCGCTGACCAGCGCGGGATGATCGTCGGCGACGACGCACGTCAGCAGACGAGGCTCGTCGCGATCAGGCGAGTGATGAAGCATTGTCTGAAAGTCTTTGGCTGGGAGGGCTGGGGACCGGTCCGCAACGCCGGACAGCCACGTTACCTACACGCCATCGGGCGCGAGAGCGTTTTTGCACTCGAGGCTCAACCGCACCGCTCGGTGGACGATTACCGCGGCGATCATGAAACGCTTCACGTTCACGCTCGAGCCGGTGCTCGCGCTCCGCGCGGAGGCCGAGCGGCAGGCGATGGAGCGCCTCGCGGTCGAGCTCGTTCAGCAGGCAACGTTGACCGCCGATGCCGAACGCGCGTCGGTGCGCCTGTCGAATGCGCACGCAAATCCTGCCGACGCCACCGGAGTCGATCTGGTGGCGCGTCAGGCCTTCCTCGAGCGCCTCGAGCTCGAGGCCGCCAGCGCGCAAGCACGGGCTCAGGCCCAGGAAGCTCAGGTCGCGACGCAGCAGACACACGTCGAGGAGACGGCACGGGACCGCGAGGCACTGGACCGACTCAAGACCGAGCGCCGTCTCGAGCACGGTCGGGCTGTGACACACGCCGAGCAGGCGGAACTGCTCGACCTCATCACGACGCGCGCGGGGCGCGAGGCCGCATGAGCCTCGCGAGCACGATCGAGCGCGTTGCCGCCCTCCTGCCGCCGCCGGTCACGGCTCCGGCTCCGGCACCCGCCCCGCAGCAGGATTTCGCCCGTACGCTCGCCGCGGCGAGCACCACGGGCTCGTCCGGCTCCTACGACGCGACGATCGATGCCGCGGGCACCCGCTACGGCGTCGATCCCAACCTCATCCGGGCGGTGATCGGGCAAGAGTCCGGTTTCGACCCATCCGCAACGAGCGGTGCGGGCGCGGCCGGGCTGATGCAACTCATGCCGGCAACGGCACAGGGCCTGGGTGTCGCGAATCCCTACGACCCGGCCCAGGCGATCGACGGAGGCACACGGTTCCTCAAGGAGCTGCTCGACCAATTCGGCGGGGATGCACGGCTGGCGCTCGCGGCCTACAACGCGGGCCCCGGCGCGGTCACGCACTACGGCGACGTGCCGCCATACCCCGAGACCCAGAGCTACGTCACGAACGTGCTCGGCCGTTACGAGCAACTGACCAACGAGAGGAACACCACGTGAGCGAGATACTTACGCCGGTGGCGCCGCCGAAACAGGCAGCGCCACCCGCGAACGGGCCGCCTCCAGAAGGCGAGCCGTTCGCCCCGGTGCTCGCGGCGGCCGCGCAAGACGCGGGCCCGCCGGGAGACCAGGCCCAGGCACCCAGCACCCGGTCCGCCAAGGCGGAAGGTGCAGAAGCCGGAAGCGATTCTTCCGAGCCAGATCAGCCCACTCAGCTGCCGACCGCGGCTCAGGCGCTCCCCACGGACGCCGCACTCGCGCTGGCAGCGGCCGCTCTGCCGCTCGTCGCTCCGCCCGCGCCGGCCGCCCCGCAGGCCGGCACCCAGCCGACCCCGCCGGTCGAGGCCGCTGTGCTTCCGTCCGTCACGACTCCTCCGTCTGCGCCCGCCACGGCGCCGCGGGCCTCTACGCCTGCTGCCTCTGCACCCCAGGCAGCTGCGCCGCAGGCCGCGCCGGCCCCCGCCCCGCTTCCCGGCGACGCGCCACG
>JAXDPG010000473.1:0-2591 GCA_034668485.1 Sphingomonadales bacterium | reverse complement strand
AGTTCGGCGGACAGCGTTTCCGGGTCGACCTCGACGCCGGCCTTGAGCACCACGAACCCGCGCGGCACCTGGCCCTTCATCGGGTCGTTCACCCCGATCACGGCACACTCGGCGACCGCGGGGTGGGCGGCGAGCACGGCCTCCATCGATCCGGTGGAGAGCCGGTGCCCGGTGACGTTGATGACGTCGTCGGTGCGGCCGAGCACGTAGAGGTACCCGTCCTCGTCGACGTATCCGCCGTCGCCCGACAGGTAGTAGCCCTCGAACGCCGACAGGTAGGAACTGACGAAGCGCTCGTCGTCGTTCCACAGCGTGGGCAGCGATCCCGGTGGCAGCGGAAGCCTGATGCAGATCGCCCCCTCCGCCCCCGGTGCCGCCTCCGAGCCCGACGGGTCGAGCACGCGGACATCCCAGCCGGGCACGGGCACCGTCGGCGAGCCGGGCTTGATCGGCATCGGATCGAGGCCGCGCAGGTTCGCGGCGATCGGCCAACCTGTCTCGGTCTGCCACCAGTGGTCGATGACCGGCAACCCCAGCCGCTCGGTCGCCCACTCCCAGGTGTCGGGGTCGAGCCGTTCCCCCGCCAGGAACAACGTGCGCAAGGAGGAGACGTCGTACGACGAAAGGAGGTCGCCCTTGGGATCCTCCTTCTTGATTGCTCGGAAGGCGGTCGGGGCTGTGAACAGCGCCGTCACCTTGTGCTCGGCGATGACCCGCCAGAACGCGCCGGCGTCAGGGGTGCCGACCGGCTTGCCCTCGTAGAGCACCGTGGTCGCACCGACGATCAGCGGCGCGTAGACGATGTAGGAGTGACCGACCACCCAGCCGACGTCAGACGCCGTCCACCAGACATCGCCAGGTCCGATGTCGTAGATGTTCTCCATGCTCCAACGCAGGGCGACCGCGTGCCCGCCGTTGTCGCGTACGACGCCCTTCGGCTTGGCCGTCGTGCCAGAGGTGTAGAGAATGTACAGCGGGTCCGTGGCCGCCACCGTGACGGGCGCGACGGGCTCGGCGTCCGCGATCGCCTCGCTCCATGCGATGTCGCGAGGACTGTTCAACGGCGCCTCAGCCTGCGGACGCTGCAGGATGACGCAGTGCTCCGGCTTGTGGGCCGACAGCTCGATCGCCTTGTCGAGCAGCGGCTTGTACTCGATGACTCGGTTGACCTCGATGCCACAGGACGCTGAGACGATGACCTTCGGCTGCGCGTCGTCGATGCGCGCCGACAGCTCGGCAGCCGCGAAACCGCCGAAGACCACTGAGTGCACGGCACCCAGCCGCGCGCAGGCAAGCATCGCGACAACGGCCTCCGGCACCATCGGGAGATAGATGATGACGCGGTCGCCCTTGTCGACCCCCAGCGTCCTCAGGGCACCGGCCAAGCGGGAGACCTGGTCGAGCAGCTCGGCGTAGGTGAACGAGCTCTTGCTGCCCGTCACTGGGCTGTCGTGGATCAGCGCGACCCGGTCACCGTGGCCGGCGGCGACGTGCCGGTCGAGGGCGTTCTCCGACGTGTTGAGCTCGGCGTCCGGAAACCATCGGTAGAACGGCGGGTTGCTGTCGTCGAGGATCACCTCGGGCGCGCGCCGCCAGGAGATGTTCTCGGCGGCAGCGCGCCAGAACGTCTCGGGGTCGCTGATGCTGTGGTCGAAGGTCGCACGGTAGTCACCCATCCGCGCATCCTCGCCCGAAGGGGGCATCAGGCGCCAGCACCGGACCGATCAGGCCGACGGACCGGCCGTCTCCACGTCCGTGCGAGCGGCGCGATGGGCCACGTCCGTGGCCGCCCGGCGCTTCACGAGCAACCACTCGACGACCCTGTCGAGAGTCTCGTCGACCGACTCCTCGTCATAGCCGCCGCGCTTGGGACAAAACCCTGCCGCGCGCGCCTCGTCGACCGTCATCTCGTCCGTGCCGGCGAGCACCGAGGTGACCCTGTCGATGAAGTCATCGACGTCGTCGACGTCATAACCCCGTCGCAGCATGCCCGCGCGGGGAAAGCGCCGCATGTGCGGGCCACTCAGCTCGTCACGCAAGAACTGTTCGTCGGACGCAGGGTCAGGGCGGCCACGACGACCGCTCGCTGCGGTCTGCAGGGTGAGGACGCGCTCCTCGAGCGCGTCCAGGTGGTGGTCGACGTCCGCGACGGCGTAGCCATGGCGGACCAGCTCGAAGCCGGCCCGACGGATGTCGCTGGCCGCCATCGGCGGCAGGTGGCCGCCGAGCGAGACCTCTACCGACGACAGAAACGCCTCGACCTGGCGGCAGTGATAGCCGCGGCGCCACCGCCGTACGCGCGGGAACATGGTGTGCTTCACGAATTAACCGTCGCCAGCTGGCCGCAGGCACCGTCGATCTCCCGGCCCCGGGTGTCGCGCACGGTCGTCGCAATGCCATGCGCCCGCAGCCGCTCGACGAAGGTGCGCTCGACCCCGGGGTCGCTCGCGGTCCACTTCGAGCCGGGCGTGGGGTTGAGCGGGAT
Source organism: Sphingomonadales bacterium (assembly GCA_034668485.1). Lineage (GTDB taxonomy): Bacteria > Pseudomonadota > Alphaproteobacteria > Sphingomonadales > Sphingomonadaceae > Allosphingosinicella. Next base: position 106 of record JAXDPG010000473.1, on the reverse strand, counting down.
CGGGTTCACGTGCACCCAGCCGCGGCCGCGCTGGTTGAGCTTTTTACCCAGCAGGTCGGCACGCCAGGGGTGGTCGTTCATGTCCTTGATCAGCGCGTACTCGATG
>JAXDPG010000472.1:0-3380 GCA_034668485.1 Sphingomonadales bacterium | reverse complement strand
TGCTGCACGCTGATGCCGAGCCCGACATTGAGCTTGCGGGTCTCGTCGAGAATGGTCTGGCCGTAATCGGCGGCGTCCAGTTCCTTCTGGCGAATCTTGAAGATGCGTTCCTTGCCCTCGCCAAGCGCCAGCAGATTCAACGCGGCGTTCTTGAGGGCTGCCGTTCCGGTATTCTTCGGCAACAGATCGAGATTGGATTTGACCCCCGCCTGGGTCTCCTTGAACGCCTTCTCGATCGTCTCCAGCGTGTCGCTGGAGTTGGCCGAAAGTGCCGCCATCATCTCGGACGCCATCAGATTGCTGCTGGAGATCACATTGCCGAGCTGCTCGACCGTGCGCGCGGCCTGCGCAGCATCGTCGGGCTCCATATTGGCGGAGCCGAGGATGGCGTTGATCTGGGCCTGGGCGTCGAGCATCGCGGGATTTGCCGCGGCGACGAACTCGCCCTGCGCCTTGCGCAGCGCGTCATATTGCTTCTCGTGCTGGGCGGCGGCCTCGAGCCGTTCGCGTGCCGCCGAGCCGAGACTTTTGATCATGTCGTCGATGTTCTTCACCGTTTCGGTGAGATTGGCGACCACGGTCTTGTCGGCGCCGAGCTCGATGATCTCGCCGAGCTTTTCCATCGTGACCGCCTGGGTCTCCTTCATCTTCCTGGAGCGCTCGTTCAGCGTCTCCTCGCTCCGCGACGCCAGCAGTCCAGGCCCCTGGCTGGCCAGGCTGGCGCTCTGGGCCGAAAGCTGCAGGCTGGCGGCGAGCCGGGGAATGTCCTGTCCGCTCAGTTCGAGCATGGTCCCGCCGAGATGGCCAAACACCATGCCGGCGCCGGCGCTGATCGCGATGGCCATGCCCGCGATCACGGCGAAGGCGGCGAACAGGCTGCCCCTGACGCCCCATTGCGGTCGCAAAAAGCCTAGAAGAAAGCCAGGAGTTGCGAATTTGCCAATGCCGGCAAAGGTGGATCGTAACGCCATGCTTTCTGCCCCGCGCCGTTTTCATCCCCAGGATGAATCCGGGCGGCAGTATCGCGTTACCCGGTTAATAAAATCGGGAAAGTTCCGCGGATTTCGCGCGATTTTTGCACGCAGACGGCAGGATTGCTATCGCGCGGCGCCAAGGCCGCCCCAGTTGAAGTGATAGTTCACGCCGGCCTTGACGCTGTGCTCATCGTTGCGGAAGGCGCCGAGCGGCACGAAAGCCGCGGGCGCCACGAACCTGCTGCTGCCGAAGTCATAATATTGATATTCGACCTTGCCCGACCAGTTCGGCGCGAACATGTATTCCAGCCCGGTACCGACGGTATAGCCGTCGCGATGACTGCTATCGAACGCAAACGGGATCGGAGCGCCGCCCAGCGTCAATGTCTCGCGGTTGTCGGCAAAAGCGTAGCCGCCCTTGACGTAGACCATCGCCGCTCCGAAGGCGAAGCCGACGCGGCCGGTCAGCGAGCCGATCGCCGGCCGGGTGTTGGTATAGACAAATCCGCCGGGGAAGATGATGCCATTGTCGTTGCTGCCGAGCCAGCTGTACTGGCCTTCGATACCGGCGACCCAATTCGGCGCGAACTGGTAATCGAACCCGCCCTGCACGCCGCCGAGCAGGCGGCCGTTGGAATTGTTGCCGGTGACGAGACCGTTGAGGGCTTCGTTGCTGGAGAAGGCGCCGCCGACGTGACCGCCGAGATAGAAGCCGGTCCAGCTGAACAGCGGCCCCATGGCCGCGGCCGGGGCCTTGCCGTAGAAATCGCCGGCCCTTGCCGGGGCGGCAGCAACCACGGCGACGAGGACGACTACACCTTGCAGGAATTTGTTCATTCGCTTGAGCCCCAGCCGTGAGGCGGCCGAAACGTCGGCGCCGTTGATGGCGCGTAGTCAGACAGCCTTTTAATAAAATGCCGTCAACCGGTGGGACGTGGTCAACGAGTTGACGCGGGATTCAGGCAACAGCAGTTCGATGTGCTTAACAAAACCTTAAGCGGCCGCCGCCGCGGCGCGGCGCTTCGACAACAAAAAAGGCCGGCATGAAGCCGGCCTTTTCCGAAGACTATTTAAGAGGCGGATCAGTACTTCGCGACGACCGGGCCACCCAGGTTGAAGCGATAGTTGATGCCGGCCTTCACCGTATGCTCGTCATTGCGGGTGCTGCCGAAGCCCGAGAGCACGACCGGTGTCACGAAGCTGGTCTTGCCGAAGTTGTAGTACTGATACTCGACCTTGCCCGACCAGTTCTGCGCGAACATGTATTCGAGGCCCGTACCAACGGTGAAGCCATCATGATGGCTGCTGTTGAGCGTGAACGGCGTTGGCGCGCCGAGGAAGGTCAGAGACTCGCTGTAGTCGGAGTAGGCGTAGCCGCCCTTGACGTACAGCAGCGCCGGACCCCAGGTGTAGCCGAGGCGGCCGGTCACCGAGCCGAGGCCACGCTGGTTGTTGTTGTAGACGAAGTTGGTGCCGGCGCCGGTGAAGGCAATGGCGTTGTTGTTGCTGCCGAGCCAGCTGAACTGACCTTCGATACCGACAACCCAGGTCGGAGCGAACTGGTAATCAGCGCCAACCTGCACGCCGCCGAGGAAACGGCCGTCGTTGCTGTTGCCGGTGGTGCCGATGAAACCGTCGTTGCCGCCGAACGCGCCGCCGACATGACCGCCGACGTAGAAGCCGGTCCAGTTGTAGATCGGTGATGCCATGTAAGCGGGAGCCTTGGTGTAGGGACGAGCGGCCAGGTCGGCTGCGAGTGCTGGCACGGTCGCGCCGAGAGCGACGAGGGCCACAGTACCGAGTAGAAACTTCTTCATTACGATTATTCTCCAGGAGATTTATTGCAGAGGCGCCGTTCGTCGGCGCCGTCCATGGCGCGGACTTAGACAGCTTTCGCGCAAAATGCTGTCACCCATCGGTCACACCGAGCAGGTTCCGCGCGATTCAAGAAGCATCGATTTTTACGTGCTTAATTAGGCCTTAATGAACTCTAAATGAGGCCTTAATCGCTGCGCGCTGCGTACAGTTGCTGTTAATCGCGGCGCATCTGATCGCGGCTTGCGCGTTCCGCGGTGAGAATCCTCGCGATGAACTCGCGATCGCTGACGATTTGTCCGGCGGTCACTTCACCGTGATGGACATCGGCTTCCGCAGCGAAGCGCGAAAATCCCCGAATCGGAATTGCTGATCGGAATTGCTGTGGTGAGAACAAAAACCGCTTGACGCGAATCGCCGCCCGCCGCGGCGCGCGTGAACTTCAGCCGAGTCGGCGGCGCACCTCGTCGCGCATCTGTTCGCGAAAGGCCGCTCGGCGCGCCGGCCTGTCCTTTTCGTCGATGTTGAAGCGGTCGAACACGTTGAAATTGTCCAGGATCGGATATCGATCGCTGGCCATCGCCAGGATGC
>JAXDPG010000471.1:0-2632 GCA_034668485.1 Sphingomonadales bacterium | reverse complement strand
TCCTCATCGTCAACACCATCCGTGTCTCAGCCTTCAGCCGGCGACGGGAGACCGGCATCATGCGCCTGGTGGGCGCGTCGAGCTTCTCCATCCAGCTGCCGTTCCTGCTGGAGGGTGCGATCTCCGGCTTCGTGGGCGCGCTGCTCGCATCGGGCTCCTTCGTGCTCATCAAGGGAGTGCTCGTCGACCGCGTTCTCGCGCCGAACTTCCCGATCTCGCAGTTCATCACCTGGGGCGACGTGTGGCTAAGCGGCGGCGTCGTCTTCTTGGTCGGCATCACCCTTGCGGCGGTGGCGTCCTTCTTCGCATTGCTGAAGTACCTGCGCGTCTGACAGGACGGCCTGGGCTGGGTCCCACGGCCCCGCGGCGTGGCATGCGTCACAGGGGTCGGTCGGCGTGGCGTTGTCCGCAATAGCCGGTTTTCCAAGATCGCTCAAGTACCTTCGCGACTAGCGATCCGGCGTCCGGGCGCAGGGGAAGAGGGCTTGAGAACGTGCACTGAGTCCGTTTCATCTGCGCACGTGTGTGTGGGTCGTGTCGAAGGGCTGTACCGACCGCACCGCCAATGACACGGAGCTTCCCCGCCGTATGTCTCATCGCTCCGCTCCTCCACGCCCGCTGCTGCTCGTGGCGTTGTTCGTGGTGACTTCGCTCGTGCTGGGACTGGTGGGCGCGGCGGCGCAGGCCGATGACAAGGCCCGAAAGCGCCAGGTCGACAGGAAGATCTCTCAGCTCAGGGGAGATCTTGAGAACACATCGCGTCGGCTCGAGAACTCGATCAAGGCACTGCGCCGTGCCGAGAACAAGCTCACGCGCGCCCAGTCGCACGTCGCCAAGGTGCGCGGTCGGTTGGCTGCCGCCCAGGCGCGCGACGCGGCCCTGGCCGGCAAGCTGCGCCTCGCGGTCGCTGAGGTGGACCGCGCGGAGAAGCAGATTGCGCGCACCGAAACAAAGATCCGCAGAACACAGCGGCTCATCGGGCGCATCGCTCGCTCCTCCTACCAGCAAGGGAGCTACGCCGAGCTGGCCGTCGTGCTCAACTCCCAGACACCCGACGACTTCGCGACGCGACTGGTTCTCATGCAGAACGCGATGCGTTCCGAGGGGACGGTGCTCACGAACCTGGCCGACGACAAGGCCGATCTGGCCGCCCAACGCGCGACACTCGACGCCAAGCGGGCACTGATCGCGCAGATGAAGCGCGAGCAGGAGCGGCTGGTCAAGACGATCCAGGGACTCGAACGGGCCGCCGTTGCGGCGCAGCGAGAGGTGGAGTCATTCGTGTCGGCGCGCGAGAGCGCCGTTGCCGCGGTGCAGCGCGAACGCGACAGCGAGCGCACCCGGCTGGCCGCAGCCCAGGCACAGTCACGTGCGCTCGCCCGGTCCATCGCCGCCGCGGCTGCTCGGGCCGCGGCACGCGCCCGGCTGACGTCGCGTCCCAGCGCCCGGCGCAGCGGGGGCGGTGGGGGAGGCGGCATGGCGTGGCCGGCCAGCGGTCCGATCAGCGGCTACGTCGGACCTCGCACCAACCCGGTCACCGGCAATGCGAGCTGCCACTCGGGCATCGACATCGCTCCTGGCTACGGCGCTCCGATCTATGCGGCCGCGACCGGTGTCGTGGTCGCCACCACCTACACCAGCTGGGACGGCAACACCACGATCATCGCGCACGGTGGTGGCATGACCACGTGGTACGCCCACCAGGACTCGTTCCGGGTCCGTGTCGGGCAGCGCGTGCAGCGGGGCCAGGTCATCGGCCGGGTGGGATCGAGCGGTTTCGCGACCGGGCCGCACCTGCACTTCAACATCGCGATCGGCGAGACCGCCTACGACCCGATGGGGTGGTACGGCGGCTCCATGCGCACCGTGTCCTCCATGTGCCCGAACGGACCCTCACCGGTCCTCTGACCCGACCGTCCGCGCAATCGGGCTGCGGGTCCGCGACGCGGCCCTACACTCAGACGGTGCTTTCGCTGCTCTCGCCCGCGTCGCTGCGACGCGTCGTGCGTGCCACGGCCATCGTGGCCTTGATGGGAGTGGCGTACGTCGGCGGTGTCGTCACCGGTGTGGTCGGCAGCGATGACAAGCCAACGGCGGGCGACCGCGGCGTGATCGACGAGGCCGCCGACCGTATCGGAGCCAACGCGGCACGTCCCGTGGAGCGCAAGGCCTTGGAGCGGGCAGCCGTCGAGGGCATGTTGCGGGCACTGGGCGACCGGTGGTCCAGCTATTACGGGGCGTCCGAGTACACCTCCTTCCAGGACGCACTGGAGGGCCAGTACTCCGGGGTCGGGTTGTGGCTGCGCGCCACGCAGACCGGCGCGGTGCAGATCGGCAGCGTCCAGGACGGGTCCCCCGCCGACAAGGCTGGGCTGCTGCCCGCGGACGAGCTCGTGACCGTCGGCAGCCGCCCGGTCGCGGGCGCCGGCGTCGCCCACGTCGCCGCCCTGCTGCGGGGCCGCGAGCACACGCGGGTCCGCGTCGTCGTACGCCGAGGAGCCACCACGCGCGACCTGAGCCTCACGCGTGCGACGTTCATCACCGACGACGTCGTCGTCGAGCATCTGCGTGGCAACATCGTGCTCGTCCAGGTGCGTGCCTTCACCCGCGGCGTGGGACGTGACGTCCGGCA
>JAXDPG010000470.1:0-2541 GCA_034668485.1 Sphingomonadales bacterium | reverse complement strand
CCGGAATCGCCAAGCCCGTCGCCGATCAGGGCGACGAGCCGGTCGGACAATACCTCCATTCTTCCGTACCATTCGCGCAGCACCGGCTCGAACGCGGTCGGGGCGTTCGGCCACGGCGTCGCTCCCTCGAACGGGCCGCCGTCCGAAATGGGCATGGCGCCCGCGTCGGGGCCGATGTCGTACACCTCTTTGCGGTCGCGCTGCTCCTTGGTGAGCTCGCGGTCGTAATAGCCCGAGGGATTGTCGCGCGAGCGGAGGTTGGCGCGCTTGACCTCGCGCGGCTGGGCGAAATAGGCGCAGGTGGCGGCGATCACGCGCTCGAGATCGCCGCCCGGAACGCCATGGCCGATGACCTGGAAGAAGCCCCACTCCGCGCACGCCCGAGCAATGTCGGTGACGACCTGATCGTGCCGGGCGGAGAGGTCGATGACGGGCACCCCGCCGAGCGCGCCGCGGGGCGCGACGGGCGCGCGATCAAAGTCTAAATAGCCAGCCATTAATCAAGCGTGGCCGGGGCCGCGACGACCCTCAACGAATTTTCGACCAGAGGCGGTGGTCAGGCGGCTTCCGCCTTGGCGTCCTGCTCGGCGTCGAAGCGCGCCTGGGCCGTATGAATCGCCTCGATGTTGCCGAGCGCCCATTGCGACAGCGCCGTGATCGGCTCCAGCAGCGAATGGCCGAGCCCGGTCAGCTCATAATCGACGCGCGGCGGGATGCTGGGGGTCACCGTGCGGTTGACCAGACCGTCGCGCTCGAGATTGCGCAAGGTCAGCGTCAGCATGCGCTGCGAGACGCTCGGAATCTCGCGCCGCAGCTCGTTGAAGCGCTTCGAGCCTTCGCCGAGCGTGCCGACGACGAGCACCGTCCATTTGTCGCCGATCCGTGACAACAGGGTGCTGATCGTGCGGCATACAGGGTTCGACGGGTCTTTCATTGCTGCCTCCGGTTACCTGGTTGTTCCCCCGCCACAAATTTGTTCGTCAGCCACAAAAAAAAGCGTTCTTGCGCGGGTTTCGATGGTGGTTACCTAAGGTGCCTCGATAACAAATCAATACTGAGGAGGCAATAGTGACCATCTTGCATATCGACAGCAGCATCAACGGCGAAAACAGCGCCAGCCGGGAGGTTAGCGGCTCGATCGTCAACCAGCTCAAGGGCGCCCTGTGGGGTGAGAAGGTCGTCTATCGCGACCTCGCCGCCAACCCGCTCCCGCACCTGACCCTCGACGCGTTCGCGGATACGAGCGTGCTCGAGGAATTCCAGGCGGCCGACGTGATCGTGATTGGCGCGCCGATGTACAATTTCACGGTGCCGAGCCAGCTCAAATCGTGGATCGACCGCATCGTCATTGCCGGCGCGACCTTCCGCTATTCCGAGAACGGTCCCGAAGGGCTCGCCAAGGGCAAGCGCGTGATTATCGCCATCGCCCGCGGCGGGATCTACAGCGCAGGTTCGCCCACGGCCGGGTTCGAGCATGTCGAGACGTACCTGACGGGCGTCTTCAACATGATCGGCATCGAGCCCGAGTTCGTCATCGCCGAGGGCGTCAACCTCAGCCCCGAGCATCGCGCAACCGCGATCGAGCAGGCGATCGGCGAAACCATCCGCCTCGCCGCCTGAAAGTTCGGCGGGCCGCGGACGATTTGCCCCCTGTTATCGTCCGTACGCCCGCCGTTCGCAGCCCCGGCGCTTCGTTCCATCCCCTCCCCGAGGCGCCGGGGCTCAATTCATCAAGCGACCACAACGCCCGGGAGTTTTCCAATGACCGACACCCTGATCCGAACGCAACGCGGCATCGTCCATCGCACGCGGGGACTCGGGCACGGCCCGATCACGCGCCTGATGAGCCCCTCCGACCTGGGGGAGCTCGTCAAGCCGTTCGTCTTCCTCGACCTGTTCGAGGCCGACCTGGGGGCGATGGACATGCCGATCCATCCGCATTCGGGGATCGCGACCATCACCGTGTTCACCAAGGGCGACGTGAGTTTCGACGATCCGGACGCGGGGCAGGGGACGATCGCCTACGGCGGCGTCGAGTGGCTTCGTGCCGGCGGCGGCGTCTGGCACGGCAAGGAACTGTCGGGAGGCAGCTCGCCGCAGGCGCAGGGCTTCCAGCTATGGGTGGCCTTGCCGCCGGAGTTCGAGGATAGCCCGTCCGTCAGCCAGTATCTCGAGGCCTCGGAAATGCGCAGCGCCGGTCCGGCGCACGTCATCGTCGGCGATTATCAGGGCGCGGCGAGCCCGGTGCGCGCTCCTCAAGGGCTCAATTATTTGCTGGTGACCCTGAAGCCGGGCGAGACCTGGAGCTACCAGCCGCCGCGCGGCCATAGCGTCGCCTGGCTGGCCATTGCGCAAGGCGAACTCGATGCGGGCCAGCGGCTGGCAGCCGGCGACATGGCCGTGTTCGATCGCAGCGAAGCGCCGATCGAGCTGACCACAACCGGCGACACGGACGCAATATTCGTGCTCGGCTCGGCCGTGTTGCACCCGCACGAACTGCATCTCGGCTATTATTCCGTGCACACGTCGGCCGAAGCGCTC
>JAXDPG010000469.1:0-2538 GCA_034668485.1 Sphingomonadales bacterium | reverse complement strand
GAGCAGCGCCGAGGTGCCGGTCAGGCCGGTCATGTAGACCGCGCCCTCGCTCGACGAGCTGCCGTTGCCGGTCAGGGTCGAATCGGTCAGCGTGAAATCGACCGCGTTGGTGCCGACGACGCCGCCGTTCGAGTTGCCGGTGATCGCCATGTTGGCGAGCGACACGTTCGAGGTGGCGGTGATGTAGACGCCGACGCCCTGGCTCGGAGCGGCGCCGTCGGCGCCGGGCTTGTTGGCGATGGTTCCACCCGATCCCGCGATCGAGGCGCTGCCGGTCACGTCGAAGCCGCCCGAGCCGGCGGTGTTGAGGATGATTCCGGTCGCGCTGCCGCCGAGAGACGACACGCTCTCGAGAGTCACGCCCGCCCCGCCGATGGTGGCGAACGAGATGTTCACCGCGGTGCCGCCGGTGGTGGCGATGGTGTTGCCGCCGCCGGTGACTTCGACCGTGCCGCCGCTCGAGACGTTGAGGCCGGTCCCGGTGGTGGTTGTCAGATTAAGGCCGGTTATGGCCAGCGCGCTCGACCCCATATTGCCGGAGAAATTCACCGCCGTGCTGGCGCCGCTTGAAGCGGTCAGCCCGCCCTGGAAGGCCACGACCAGATTGATCCCCGAGGTGACGTCGACGCCGCCGCCCGACGCACCGGCAATGACGGCCGCTCCGGTGACGGTGAAGCTGCCGCCGACCGCGTTGAGATCGATCGCTCCGCCGGACGAAGCGGTGGACGCGGCCGAGTTGAGCGTGACGTTGAGCGTCCCGCCCGTGTCGAGGTCCACGATCTGGCCAGCGCCGGCGATCGCGACGTCGCTGACGGTCAGGCTGCCGACGCTGCTGCCGTCGTCCTGGATGCCGACATTGCCGGCGCTGACATTGATGTCGACGCCCGAGACATTGTTGTTGTCGGCAAGGTCGATGCCGTTGCCAGCGGTCGCAGCAATGGTCGGCTGGCCGACGCCGATCAGGATCTGGTCGTCGAGCAGGTTGATTCCGTCCGCCTCGGCATAGGAGCCGGTGCCCTGAAGCAGGTAGACGGTCGCTCCGTCCTGAGGACCGCCGACTGAGCCCTGCGCGGCGTTGAACGCGGCGATCGATGTGAACGGATTGGCCTGGGTGCCGACATTGGTGCTGCCGGCCGCGCTGTTGTCGATGTACCAGACCGTCTGCGGCCCGTCGTTCGCGCCGTTGACCGTGACTGTCAGCGTCGCCGTATCGGAGGCGGTGCCGTCCGAAGCGGTATAGTTGAAGCTGTCCTGCACCACATCGCCGGTGTTGAGCGCCTGCGCCGACGCGTTGGGCGTGTAGGTGTAGCTGCCGTTGGCGGCCAGCGTCAGGGTGCCATAGGTGCCGGTATAAGTGCCCGGATTCGTCACCGTCAGCGCCTCGACGTCGACGTCCGTGTCGTTGGTAAGCACGTTGCCGGAGACGGCCGTGTCCTCATCCGTGGTGGCGGCGTCGTCGTTCGCCACCGGCGCATCGTTCGCGCCGGTGACCGTGACGGTGAGCGTCGCCGTATCCGAGGCGGTACCGTCCGAAGCGGTGTAGCTGAAGACGTCCTGCGCCGTCTCGCCAGTATCTAGCCCCTGCGCCGCCGCGCCGGGCGCGTAGGTGTAGCTGCCGTTGGCCGCCAGCGTCAGAGTCCCGTAGGCGCCGACGTAGATGCCCGGGTTCGTCACCGTCAGCGGCTCGACGTCGACGTCGGTGTCGTTGGCGAGCACGTTGCCGGAGACACTGGCATCCTCGCTCGTTGAGGCGGTGTCGTCGTTGGCCACGGGAGCGTCGTTCGCGCCGTTCACCGTGACGGTGAGCGTGGCCGAGTCCGAAGCGGTGCCGTCGGAGGCGGTGTAGGTGAAGACGTCCTGCACCGACTCGCCCGTGTCGAGCCCCTGCTGCGCTGCGCTGGGCGCGTAGGTGTAGCTGCCGTCGGCGGCCAGCGTCAGAGTCCCGTAGGTGCCGACGTAGACGCCCGGGTTCGTCACCGTCAGCGGCTCGACGTCGACGTCGGTGTCGTTGGCGAGCACGTTACCGGAGACGCTGGAATCCTCGCTCGTGGAGGCGGTGTCGTCGTTGGCCACCGGCGCGTCATTGGCGCCGTTGACCGTGACGGTGAGCGTGGCCGTATCGGAGGCGGTGCCGTCCGAAGCGGTGTAGGTGAAGACGTCCTGCGCCGTCTCGCCGACATCGAGCCCCTGCGCGGCCGCGTTGGGTGCGTAGGTGTAGCTGCCGTTGGCGGCCAGAGTCAGCGTCCCATAGGCGCCGACGTAGACGCCGGGATTCGTCACCGTCAGAGTCTCGGCGTCGACGTCCGTGTCGTTGGCGAGCACGTTGCCGGAGACGCTGGCGTCCTCGGTCGTGGAGGCGGTGTCGTCATTGGCCACCGGGGCGTCGTTGGCGCCGTTGACGGTGATCGTGACGGTCGAGCTCGACGTCGCGCCATGCTCGTCGACGATCGAATAGCTGACGACGACATTGGCGGTCTCGCCGGTGTCGAGATAATCGAAGTCCGTGCCGGGATCGAACACGACCTGGTTGGCGACCAC
>JAXDPG010000468.1:0-5330 GCA_034668485.1 Sphingomonadales bacterium | reverse complement strand
ATTCGCCGACTTCGGCGGTCGGGGTGAGGAATTCGAGGCTCGCCGAGAGGAATTTCACCCCGGACGGAAGTTCGTCTGCGACCGCCGCTTTCACCGCGTCGGAGGGGCCTTCGTTTTCGACGTTGATTTCGTAGGTGAAGGTGCTGCCGAGCAGGACGGGCTGGGTCGGCCCGGTCTTCGAGATCGAGAGGTCGGCCGTGCCGCCGATCGTGGTTTCGATGGTTTTTTCGTCGTTGCCCGGTTCCGGGTCTTCCTCGTTGCGCGTCACTTTCGCCGTGTTGACGATCGGGGTCAGGCGGCCGGATTCGACTTCCACTTCGACCTCGAATTCGACTTCTTTGCCGGCTTCGAGGACCGGGTCCAGGCAGGTGACTACTTCGGCGGCGAAGGTGCACGCCGGTTCGGTGGATTTGATGAAGGTCGTACCGGCCGGGATTTTGTCGGTGACGGTGACGCCGGTCGCGTCGGAAGGCCCGAGGTTTTTCGCGGTCAGCGTGTAGGTCATGCTTTCGCCGCCGACGATGTTCGAGCGGTCGGCTTTCTTTTCGATCGCCAGGTCGGCTTCGCGGTGGATCACGAAGTGGCCTTCGTCGGGGGTCGAGGGCGGCGCCTGCGGCGATTCCACTTCCGCGGTGTTTTTGATCGTTGCGCCCTCGTCATCTTCGGACGGGACTTTCACCGGCACCGGGATTTCGACCGATTCGCCAACTTCCAGCGAGGTGACGGTCCATTCGATCGCCTGGCCGCCGAGGCCGGTCGTCGGGTTGACCGAGACGAAGGTCACGCCCGCGGGCAGCGTCCCCGGGCCGGCGATTTCCTGTTCGGGGCCGAGCTGGTCCTTCACCGTGATCGGGGCCGAGGCTTTACCGGAGCCGATGTTGGTGACTTTGATCGTGTAGGTGGCTTCGGTGCCCGCGATCGCGGTGGCGCCGTCCGGCGTCTTTTCGACTTTGAATTCCGGTTCGACGATCAGGGCGCTCGCGGTGTCGGAGTCTTCATAGGGGTCGCCTTCGCCGCCTTTGAAGCCACCTTCGTCTTCGGCTTTGACAACCGCGCCGTTGAGGCCGTCGGTCGTGCCCTGGGACGGGATCGCCTGGAAGAGGATTTTGGCTTCACCGCCGGCGGCGAGGCTCGCCACGGTCCAGGTCAGCGTCTGCGGTTTGCCCGCCCCGACCGTCGGCTCGACGGCGGTGCCGTCCACGGTCGCGCTGCCGGGGAGGTAGGTCCAGCCTTCGGGAAGCGTGTCGACGACCGTCGCGTTTTTCGCGCCCGCGGACGCCGCGGTGTTTTTCACCACGAGCTTCCAGGGGAACCCGACGCCGACGTCGGCTTCTTCGTTTTCGGCTTCGCCGGGGTTGCCGCTCGTCTTGTCGATCGTGATCTGCGGCAGTTCGACCGCGAGTTCCTGTTCGGCTTCCGGACCCGGGTATTCACGGAACTGGCCCGGTTCGCGCTGCCCCGGCGGCAGGCCGAAGAAGAGCGGGACTTCGGCCAGGTTTTCGACTTTGTCCCCGGTTTTGAGATGTTCCGATTCGACAAGTTTGGCTTTGTAGTGGAACGTCATTTTGCCGCCGTTCCGCGCCAGCGGACCGTCCACGTGCCAGACCGGCGGGTTGGTGCTGACGACCGTTGCCGTGCCGCCTTCGACCGTGCCCAGTTCGAAGCCGGTGAGGTTCGCGGGCGGGTTGTCTTCGACGTTGAAGTCGTAGGCGTCCCAGGTGCCCGCGTTTTTGACCGTCAGCGTGTATTCGAGGGTTTTGCCGGGCACGGCGGTTTTGCCGCCCGGGCCGACGCCGCCGCTCACAGCCTTGGTCAGTTCAAGTTCCGGTTCGAGGACTTTGGCGCCCGCATTGGCGACTTTGGTTTCTTCGTTGAAGGTCGGCGATTTCGAGCCGGGGACCGGCAGCGTCGTCGGTTCGCCTTTTTCGGTTTCGTTGTAGGAACCGGCCATGGCGTTCGTCAGTTCGCCTTCGGTCGCTTCCGGATTGACGTGCGCTTTGAATTTGACAGTGAGCACGCGCGCGGCGCCGGCTTCGAAGTTGCCGAAGTACCAGCCGCGCAGCCGCGACGCTTCGTTCTGCGGCAGTTCCGTGCCGACCCCGCAGCTGGTGACGCCGATTTTGCATTCGGGCGTGCCGATCAGACCGTCGAAGGTGATCCCTTGCGGCAACTGGTCCACCATCGTCGTGTTGAAGTATTTGATTTCCGGCAGCAGATTCATGTGCAGCGTGTAGGTGAGTGACGAGCCGATCGTGCCTTCGGTCGGCGTCACTTCCTTGCTCACCGTCGCGCCGATCAATTTGACCGTGTTCGCGTCTTCGTCTTTGTAGCCGGGCACGCCGGAGGCGGCCGTGCGGATCTGGGACGGGGTCCCGCCTTTGCCTTCCGGCAGGCTCTGCGTGGTCGCTTCGACCCGGTTGGTGAAGCTCGAGGCCGCGGCTGCCGGTTTGATGACTTCGAGTTTGTAAAAGAGGCTTTCGCCCGCGCCCGGAGCGAGCGTCGGGATATGCCAGGTGATCGTGTTGCCCGCCGCCGTCCCGGTGCCCGGGTCGGCGACTTTCATCCCCGCCGGCACGATGTCGGTGACGGTGGTTTCGTTGGCGGTCGAGACGTTGGCTCCGGACAGGTTGCGCACCAGCGCTTCGTATTCGACGACTTCACCCGGCGACACGATGCTGCTGCGGCCGCTGGGGAGCAGATTCTTTTTCACTTCGATGTCGGGCTCGACCACGGTGGTGGGGGCCGATTTTTCGATCACTTTCGGGCCCGCTTCTTCGATGTCTTCGAATTCGAAGGAGGCGGAGTTGGTGATCGTTTGGCCGCGTTCGTTCGCGGCGATGTTCAGCACCCGCGCTTTGAAGGTCATGACGACGACGTGTTCCGTGGCACCCGGAGCCGCCGGATAGGCGCCGTTGAACTGCACTTCGCCGCCGTTGGCGAGCGGTTCCAGCGTCAGACCCTGAGCCGGCAGCGTTTCCCCGTCGACTTTCGCCGCGAGCGTCCCGCCGATCAGTTCGAGGTTGGCGGGAAGGACGTCTTTGATCACCGGCGTGCCGTAGACCTTGCTGTTCGCCGGGATTTTCGCGGTGACTTCGTAGTCGATGACCTCGCCGATCGTCGCCTGCGAGGTGCTGTTGCCGGGCTGGGTGGTCTCCGTGGTCGCTTTCTTTTCGAGCGTCGCCCCGGTGGTTTTGAGTTCGGCTTCGTCGAGCAGTGGCCCGGTGTTCGACTGCGCTTCGGTGATCGTTTTATCGATGTTTTCCGCCGGGATGTATTCGAATTTTTCCGGCGTGGTGTTCGTCTGCGATTTGTAGTGCGTGACTCCGGTGTGGTTCACGAAGACGTGGTCCGGCGCGATGTCGTCCGGGACTTTCACCTGGTAGGTGAGCGCGGTGGGCGGACCTTGCGGAATCGACACGCCGGTCCACTTGATGATGCCTTCGGCGCACGTGGCGGCCTGTGGGGCCGTCTGCGCGGGCAGGGTCACGTCGGTGCATTCGATCCCGGTCGGCAGTTCATCCCAGACTTCGGCTTCTTCGGCATCGAGGTTGCCGGCGTTTTCGAGGTCGAGCTCGTATTTGACGATTTCGCCCCCGTTGGCGGTCGCGGTCGATTTACCGCCTTTGGGAGGTTTCGGGATCATTTTCCCGCCGACTTCGGTGATCGCCTTTTCCAGCGAGAGTTCAGGTTCCTGGCGCTGGACTTCGGCCCGGTCACGCAGCGGGAAGGTTTCCCCGATGGTGTTCGAGTAGACGAACTTCATTAGGTTCCCGGTGATTTCTTCCGGCCTGGTCTGAGATTCCTTTTTGACTTTCGTCTTGAAGCGCCATTCGAAGATCTGGGTGCCGGATTCGACAGCCGCTCCGAGCGTCCACTGGAGCGGTTCCCCTTTCAGCGCCGCCGCTTCGTCGAAGGTCGCTTCGAGGGTGTTTTCGCCTTCCGGCGGTTCGGCCTTGATCGCCGACCCTGGGACGAATTCCTCGTCGGTGGGGATGAAGTCGGTGACGACCGGTTCCCCGGCGAACAGTTTCGCCGCGAATTTCACCCGCAGGGTCCAGCAGATCTCGTCGCCGGGCCGGTAGAGGGGGAACGGTGCGCTCGTTCCCTCCACGTATTTGCCGGAGCAGTTTTCCGGCACCAAGCCTTCGTTTTCGCGGACGGTCTTGTTGATTTCTACGCCGCCTGCTTCCTGGCTCGCCTCGGAGACGTCGGAGTCGGGGGTCCCTTCGGCCTCTTCGGTGAAGATCTTCGGCTGGCTTTTGGTGCAGAGCGGATCGTTGGGAGCGCAGCGAGCGAAGTCGTCGCCTTCGGTTTCCACATGGTTCGTCCACGAGTCCCCGGTCAGGATCGGCGTCGAGTCTTCGTAGTTTTCCTGGTAGAAGGTCCGCGTTTTCGTCGGGAACGTCAGGATCAGGTGCTCGGACGGAGCCAACTGCGCAAGCGCGCCGAAGCTCGATTCATCCCAATGGATTTTGAAGGTCCCGTTGGGCAGGTATTTGATCGAGGAGTATTCGGCGGCCTGCGGCCCGCCCGGGACCCCCTCGATTTCGTAGGTCGGTTCGATTCCGCCCGCCGCTTCGCATTCCGCCGTCTTTTCGACCGCCGTGCCTTCCGGTTTTTCGTAACCTTTTTTGCCCACCGGGCAGAGGCCGTTCGGGAGGGTGTCTTCGATCTGGACGCCGTTGACGAAGCGGTACTCGGAGGCCTCAAGGTTGAGGGTCCAGGTGCTTTCCGCGCCCTCTTCGATTTTCGTCGGCGTGACCGACTTCTGGATCGCCAGGTCCTCGGCGGTGCGGGTCATTTCATCGGTGTCTTTGACCGCGACTTCTTCATATTTCCCGTGGACTTCGGCGTAGTTGGTCAGCGCTTCCTCGTCGACCGTTTCGGGCCCGGTGTTGTTGTCCAGGTTGGCGACCTGTCCGAGGCTTTCGGCCGTCGGTTCATTGCCGTCCAACCAGGTCGTCGCGTTCTGCAGGATCGGGATCGCCGCGACGTACTGGATCTGGAATTCCTGGCTGGCCGCGAGTTCCGGCAGATTTTTCCATTTGACCTGGGTGTAGACGCCGGCGGGATGCCCTGGTGGGTTCAGGACCGTGCCGACGAAATACGGCTGATGTTCTACGCATGCCGGCGCCGCGGGCGCATGGCCGGGATCGATCGGGCCTGAGCCCGCGTACTCTTCGGTCGAGCCGAGGTTGGTCTTCGTATCGGTCGTATTGTCGACCGTGCCGCAGCCGAGGAACTCGAGGCCGGCCGGGAGAAGGTCTTCGACTTCCAGTTCCCCGGTCGGGCCGACGTGGTTGTTCTTCACCGTCAGCGTGTAGACGGTC
>JAXDPG010000467.1:0-5066 GCA_034668485.1 Sphingomonadales bacterium | reverse complement strand
TCTGCGCCTTCCGGGTCGGCCCGGCGTGACGGACCTCCGCGGTTGAAGGTCATCGTGATCGTCAATCGCGGCGGTGGCTCCGCGGCCGGCGCCGAGGAGCGGATCCGCGAGGCCTTCGAAGGGACCGGGGTCGAGCCGGACGTCCGGCTGGTCGATCCCGGCGAGCTCGACCGCCATTGCGCCGAGGTCGCGGAAGCGGAAGGGGTGACGGCGCTGGTCGCGGCCGGCGGCGACGGTACGATCAGCACCGCCGCCGCGGCCGTCGCCGGCACCGACCTGCCGCTCGGCGTCCTGCCGATGGGCACGCTGAACCATTTCGCCCGCGACGCCGGCGTCCCGCTCGACCTCAAGGAGGCCGCCGCCGCCATCGCCGCCGGCCGCACCCGCCGGGTCGACGCCGCCGAGGTCAACGGGCGCCTGTTCGTCAACAACAGCGCGGTCGGCCTCTACCCGGAGCTGGTCAGGACTCGCGAGGCGCAGCAGCGGCATCTGGGCCGGACCAAGCGGCGGGCGATGCTGGTCGCGGCGGCGCGGGCCTTGTGGCGCTTCTCGAGCCGCCGTCTCACCGTCCGGATCGCCGGTATGAAGGCGCCGGTGGAGACGCCCTTGCTGTTCGTCGGCAACAACAAATATGAGACCGGCCTGCTCAGCCTCGGACGGCGCTCGGCGATCGATAAGGGTGAGCTGTGCGTCTACGCCCCGCTCGCCCGTTCACGCCGCGGCTTCGCCTGGCTGTCCCTGCGCGCCGTGCTCGGGCGGCCCGACCGGCAGGACGACTTCCTGACGCTCGAGGGGGTCGAGGAGATCGAGATCGATTCCCGGCGCGCTTTGGTGATGGTGGCGACGGACGGCGAGGCGGGGCTGATGGAGACGCCGCTCAAGTATCGGATCAGGGCCGGGGCGATACGGCTGATCCTGCCCATCGAAGATGGGGGGGAGGACCCCGCGTAGCGGAATGGAGGGAGATGGCGCCGGCCTGTTCCAGTCACCCCTCCACCACCCTTCGGGTGGTCCCCCTCCCCGAGCGGGCTCGGGGATTTAGGGCACGGCGAACGTCCGTCCCACTTCCGTCGTCACGAACCTGCCGTCCGCGATCCCGCGCGCCCTCGTCGCCGCGGCGAGGCGTCTGGACGGGTCGTCGATGCTCTCGAAGGTGAGCTGGAAGGTGCCCCAATGGACTCCGAGCGCCATGGCCGGCTTCAGCGTCTCGAACACCCGCACGGCTTCCTCGGGGTTCATGTGGTTGGCCTGCATGACGTCGCGGGGCTCGTAGGCGCCGACCGGAAGTATGGCGAGGCGGATGGGGCCGTGTTCGGCCGCTTCGGCCGCCCAGCCGCCGTCGCCGAAGCCGGTATCGCCGGCGAAGAAGAGGTTGCCGCCGGGCAAGGTCACGGTGAAGCCGGACCAGAGGGCGCGGTTGCGATCGGTTCCCCAGCGCGAGCTCCAATGGTGGACGCGCTCGACCCGGACCGACGTCTCGCCCGCGCGCGCGCTGCCGCCCCAGTCGAGCGCGGTCGACTCGATCCCGGCCTCGTGCAGGATCCTGTCGTTGCCGAGGCTGGTGACGACGATCGGCCGGTCCCGGTCCCACAGCCGCTTCAGCGTCGGCAGGTCCATATGGTCGTAATGATTGTGGCTGACGAGCACGAGGTCGATCTTCGGCAGGTCCTCGAAGCGCACGCCCGGGGCGCGCACGCGCTTCGGGCCGAGGAAGGAGAAGGGCGAGGCCCGCTCCGACCAGATCGGGTCGGTGAGGATGTTGAGACCGGCGGTCTGAACCAGCACGCTCGAATGGCCGATCCAGGTGACGCGCATCTCCCGCCCGGCGACCCGGCGCGGCGGCACCGTCTGGCCGACCGTCACATGTTCGGGCCAGCGGGCACGGTCGCCGCCGCCGCCGAGCCAGCGGTTGAGGTAGCGCGCCGGGCCGCCATGGGCGCCGGCCTGCGGGCCGGGCTCGGGATTGAAGAAGCGCGCACCGTCATAATGGTCCGAGCGCGGCCCCGAATAATAGAGGCGGTCGAGGAAGGCGGGGACGAGCGACGGCGCGAAGCACAGGCCGACGAGGAGGAAAAGGAACAGGGTGCCGAGGCGGCCGAGCCAGAAGCGCATCCTCGGTCCCCCGGTCAGCGTCAGTCGATGACGAAGCCGGCCGGCGGCTGCCGCTCGACATGCTCCTCATGATAGAGATCGAAGGCGATCGTGACCCGGCCGGGGGCGGCGGCGCCGCAATCGAGCGGATAGCGTTCGGTGAGCGTGCCGTAGGCATCGACGCCTCCCGGCGCGCGGGGTCCGATCCGGGGACGCGAGCCGTCGGCACAGCGCAGCCGGGCGATGTAGCCGCGGGCGCCTTGCGGACCGCCGACGCGCACCGGATTTTCGAGCGTGCCGAGCGGATGCGCGGCGGCCGCGGCGGCGATCCGCTCGGCTTCCGCCTCGGGATCGGCAGGCGCCATCTCGCCCAACACCTGCTCGGGGTTCGCGGTACGGGCGCCGAGCTTCTGGGCGGCGGCGGGCGCTGCCAGGAGAGCGGCGGCGAGCAGGAAGGGCAGGAGGCGCATGGCCCGCCGCTAAGGCCTTCCCGGTAAAAAGGAAAGCGGTCGTCGCTCGTCACCCCGGACTTGATCCGGGGTCCACCTTCCTTTGCGGTCGAATCCGAAGGACAGGATGGATGCCGGATCAAGTCCGGCATGACGACTTCGCTATTCGAGCTCGAACGAGACCGAGAGGCTGATCGTCAGAATCTGCTCGCCGGGATCGATCGAGGTCGATTGGGCGGACTCGCCCCGCATCCTCATCATCGGCACCGGCCCGCCATAGCTTCCGCCGGCCTCGCTGATCGAGAGGATCCTTCCGACCTTCTTGCCAAGCGCCCGCGCGTAGAGCTCGGCGCGGGCGCGGGCGTTGGCGAGCGCCAGGGTGCGGGCCTCGTCGAGCGCGGATTCGGGCTTGTCGATCGCGAGCGCGGGTCCGTTGATCTGGTTGGCGCCCTGGGCGACGAGCGCGTCGAGGATCTTGCCTGTGGCGGCGATGTCGCGGAATTTGACCGACACCTCGTTGCTGGCGCGGTAGCCGATGATCTGCGGATTGGCGCCCTGCGCATCCTGGCGGTAATCGGGATAGAGGTTTATCGAGCTGGTCTGGATGTCGCGGTCGGCGATCCCGGCGCGCTTCAGCGCGGCTCGGACGGAGGCCATTTGCGCCGCATTCTGGGCGAGGGCGGCGGTGGCGGTGGGGGCCACCGAGACGACGCCGGCAGAGATGTGGGCGACGTCGGGGACCCTGCTGACCTCGCCCGTGGCGACGACGTCGAGGCGGGTGCCGCTGAGCAGGATGGTCGCAGACGGGGTCTGGGCGGCGGCGGGAGCGAGCGGCAGAGCCGACAGGGCCAGGGCGGCGCCGAGGATCAGGTTACGCATCGGATACTCCGGGAAGGTTTCGCTTGCGGTCCTTTCAACGCGGAGCGCTGCACCGTTGCTGAACGGGTGCAAGCCCCTCTCCCGTCCTTTACGGGAGAGGAGGGGCCCAAGCCGAAGGTTTGGGAGGTGAGGGTCTTGCTGACCTCCGGTGTACAGACCCTCCCACCCGCTTCGCGGGCGGGCCCCTCCTCTCCCGCGAAAAGCGGGAGAGGGGTTTTCTCGGTTGACTAAGAGGCGTTTAACTGGAAGTTGGACGACGATGACGAACCGCGCGATCCGCACCGGCTCCTTCCGCGCCTTCCCGGCGCCGGCCGCTGCGCATGCCTGGCATTGGTGGTGGGACATTTCCTCCGCCGCGGCGCGCGACCATCGATGGTGAACCGGACTCTCTGAAAGTCCGAACGTCTCCAGAAAGGCCCGCCGCTTCCGGCGGGCTTTTTCTTTTGCGCTCCATCGAAGGAACATCCCATGTCGACCCAAGCCAAATTCGTCCTCCCCGAAGCCGAAGCGACCGACGCCGAAGCCGCGCTCAACCGCCTCTACACCGGCGGATCGCTCGCCGAAGCCGAGGCGGAGGCGCTGTTCGGCGAGCTCGTCGCCGGCCGCCTGCCCGAGCCCGCCATCGCCGCCATGCTGGTCGCTCTGCGGCTCAAGGGCGAGAGCGCCGAGGAGCTGAGCGGCGCCGCCCGGGCGCTGCGCGCCGCCGACGCCGATTTCCCGCGGCCGGACTATCTGTTCGCCGACAGCTGCGGCACCGGCGGCGACGGCTCGGCCTCGATCAACGTCTCGACCGCGGTCGCCTTCGCCGCCGCCGCCGCCGGCCTTCCGGTGGCCAAGCACGGCAACCGCTCGGTCAGCTCGCGCTGCGGCTCGGCCGACGTGCTCGAGCAGCTCGGCGCCAAGCTGGACCCCAGCCCGGAAGTGTCGCGGCGGGCGCTCGACGAGACCGGAATCTGCTTCCTGTTCGCGCCGCTCTACCATCCGGGCCTGCGGCATGCCGGGCCGGTCAGGCGGATGTTGAAGGTGCGCACGATCATGAACATGCTGGGGCCTTGCGTGAACCCGGCCGAACCGGGCGTTCAGCTGCTCGGGGTCGCCGATCCGGCCTTGCTCGAGCCGGTGGCCCGGACCCTGGCCTCGCTCGGAGTCGCCCGGGCGCTGGTCGTCCACGGCGGCGGCCTCGACGAGATCGCGCTGCACGGCGAGACCGAGGCGGTTCGGGTCCGCTACGGAACGCTCGAGGCGGCGACCATCCGCCCGGAGGATGCCGGCCTGGAGCGGCGCCCCGTCCAGGTGCTGCGCGGCGGCGGCCCGGAGGAGAATGCCGAGCGGCTCCGGGCGCTGCTGATGGGCTACGGCCTGGCGGCGGAAACCGAGGTCGTGGCGCTCAACACCGGGGCCCTGCTGCTCACGGCCGGGCTCGCCGGCGACCTGCGCGAAGGCGTCGGCATGGCGATGCAGGCGCTGGCTTCGGGCGAGGCCTACCGACGGCTCAAGCTGTTCGTCGAGGCGAGCCATGGCTGAGGGGGTGCTGGCCGAAATCGTCGCACGGAAGCGGAAGGATGTCGCGGCCCGGCTCGGCGGCTTCGCCGCGGACGCCGCGGAGCCAACCCGGCGCAGCCTCAGGGCGGCGCTGGCGCGGCCGGG
>JAXDPG010000466.1:0-6862 GCA_034668485.1 Sphingomonadales bacterium | reverse complement strand
CGTTTGCAGCCGGCCGATTTTACCATCGACACCCTGGGCCGTTTCCTCGACGCGCCGGATATTCCCGATCCCGACCTGATTATCCGCACCAGCGGCGAGCAGCGCCTGTCCAACTTCCTGCTCTGGCAGGCGGCTTATGCCGAATTGCTGTTCGTCGACACGCTCTGGCCGGATTTCGACGGCGACTCGCTGCGCTCGGCGCTGGCCGTCTATTCGGCCCGCGAACGCCGGTTCGGCGGCCGATGAACGAGCCCGCCGCTCCAGCGCCGCAATCGGACCTCGTCACCCGCTTCGCCGCCGGGGTGGTAATGATCGCCGCCGCCTGCACCGCCATCTATATCGGCGGCTGGCTGTTCCGCCTGCTCGTCGCCGCCGGCGCGGCGATGATGATCGTCGAATGGGGCGATATGCACCGGCTCAGGCGGGGCTGGAGCTATTTCGTCGCGGCCTTGCTCGCCGCGACCCTGCTCGGGGCGGCGCAATATCTCTATCCGGTCGGCGAAATCGACGTCATTGACGAGGTCGAGGCGATCGCCGCCTCGACGTTCACGGACGCCTGGGCGGGCTTCGGCGCCGTCGCCGCGGCGGCCTTGCTGGCAATGCTGGCGAGCCGCCGCCTCAGCCTCGGCTGGGGCATGCTCTACGTCGGAATCCCGTCCTTCGCGCTCCTCGTCATCGAATGGGCGCGGTTCGACCTCGTCTTCTGGCTGATGCTGGTGACCTGGGCGACCGACATCTTCGCCTATTTCGCCGGCCGCTCGATCGGCGGGCCGAAGCTGGCGCCGAAGATCAGCCCGAACAAGACCTGGGCCGGCCTCCTCGGCGGCATGGCGGGAGCGGCGGTCGTCGGCGGTGTCGCGGCCTGGCAGTTCGGAATTTCCGCCGAGCTGCCCGACTTCCTCTGGCTGGGCGCGCCCATGGGTCTCCTCGCCCAGCTCGGCGACCTCTACGAGAGCCGGGTCAAGCGGCGGCTCGGCGTCAAGGACAGCGGGACCTTGCTGCCCGGCCATGGCGGCGTCCTCGACCGTCTCGACGGACTCCTCCCGGTCATCCTCGCCACCTTCCTCGTCCTGATCGCCAGCCTCGCGTGACCGACAGGCGCAGCGTCACCGTGCTCGGCGCCACCGGCTCCGTCGGCCGCTCGACGCTCGATCTTATCGAGCGCGACGCCGGCCGCTACGAGGTGTTGGCGGTCACGGCCCATCGCGACGTCGAAGGTCTCGTGCAGGCGGCCCGGCGTACCGGGGCGATCCGGGCGGTCATCGCCGATGAGACCCTGCTCGAGCCGCTGCGCGCCGCCCTGGCCGGAACCGCCACGCAAGCCGCGGCCGGCGAAGACGCGATCCTCGAGGCCGCGGCCGCGGGCGCCGACTGGACCATGGCGGCGATCGTCGGCAGCGCCGGCCTGGGCCCGACCATGGCGGCGATCCGCGGCGGGCGCATCGTCGCTCTCGCCAACAAGGAGGCCCTGGTCTCGGCCGGGCATTTGATGATCGAGGCGGCGAAGGCGAGCGGAGCCGAGCTGCTGCCGGTCGATTCGGAGCATAATGCCATCTTCCAATGCTTCGACCGCGCGCGTCCGGAAGGGGTAAGGCGCATCATCCTCACCGCCAGCGGCGGACCGTTCCGCGAGAAGAGCCTGGAAGAGATGCGCGCCGCCACGCCGAGCGAGGCGATCGCCCACCCGAACTGGTCGATGGGCGCCAAGATCTCGGTCGACTGCGCGACCCTGATGAACAAGGGGCTGGAGCTGATCGAGGCCTTCCACCTCTTCCCGCTGCCGGCTGAGGCGTTCGACATCGTCATCCACCCGCAGTCGGTGGTTCACAGCCTCGTCGAATATGTCGACGGATCGGTCCTCGCCCAGCTGGGTTCTCCCGACATGCGGATCCCGATCGCTTACACTCTCGCCTGGCCGGAGCGGATGGCGACGCCGTGCGAGCGGCTCGACCTCGTCCGTACAGGCTCGCTGAGCTTCGCCGCGCCCGATCCCGAACGCTTCCCCGCCCTCGGCCTCGCGCGCCAGGCCCTGGAGGAGGGCGGGGCGCGGCCGGCCGTGCTCAATGCCGCCAACGAGGTCGCGGTCGGCGCCTTTCTCGCGGGACGGATCGGCTTCCTCGACATTGCTTCCATCGCCGCCGAGACTCTGCAATGCTATGCGCCGGCGCCCCCGGCTTCGGTCGAGGAGGTGCTGGAGGTCGACCGCGCGGCGCGCGGCGCGGCCGAAGCCATCGTGACCAGGGTGATCCGTTGAACGACAATCCCAGCTTCCTCTGGACGGCCGTCAGCTTCCTGCTTGTCATCGGGCCGCTGGTCTTCGTCCACGAGCTCGGCCATTATCTCGTCGG
This sequence comes from Sphingomonadales bacterium, assembly GCA_034668485.1. GTDB lineage: Bacteria > Pseudomonadota > Alphaproteobacteria > Sphingomonadales > Sphingomonadaceae > Allosphingosinicella. Next base: position 4,514 of record JAXDPG010000466.1, on the reverse strand, counting down.
CCGCTGGTTCCGGGTCAAAGCCGACGTCTTCTCGATCGGTTTCGGCCGGGAGGTTGCCGGCTGGACCGATGCGCGGGGGACGCGCTGGCAGGTCGGCTGGCTGCCGCTCGGCGGCTACGTCAAGTTTGCGGGCGACATGAATCCCGCCGGCCAGGCCTCGCCGGAATGGCTGGCGCTTCCGGCCGAGGAGAGGGCGCTCACCTTCCAGGCCAAGCCGGTCTGGCAGCGCTTCCTCGTTGTCGCGGCGGGGCCGGTCACCAATTTCCTCGCGGCGATCCTGATCCTCAGCGGCTTCAACCTCGCTTACGGCGTGCCGCAGACTCCGGCCGTGATCGGCGCCATCCGGGCAGGCTCGGCGGCGGAGCAGGTCGGGCTTCGGCCCGGCGACCGTATCGTCCGCATCGACGGCACGGCGGTCGAGCGGTTCGAGGACATCCTGCCGGTGGTCGCGCTCAAGACCGGCGGGCCCATCAGGCTCGAGATCGACCGTCAGGGCCGGCCGCTGCGAGTCTCGGCCCTGCCGCATATGCTGTCAGAGACCGACCGCTTCGGCAACGTCAACCGCCGTCCGGTTCTCGGCATCGAGCCCGCCGACCAGCTGCTGACGCCGGTCTCGCCCCTCGGAGCGGTCGCCGCCTCCGTGCGGCAATGCTGGGTGGTGGTTTCGACCACCGTCAAAGGGCTCGGCCAGATCGTCACCGGCCGCCGCTCGGTGAAGGAGCTGGGCGGGCCGCTCAAGATCGCGAAATTCTCCGGCGAGCAGGCGAGCATGGGAATGCTCCACTTCCTGTGGTTCCTCGCGGTGATTTCAATTAATCTGGGATTCATCAACCTGTTGCCAATCCCCATGCTCGACGGCGGCCACCTCTTCTTCTACGGGATCGAGGCCGTCCGCCGGAAACCCTTGCGGCCGGAGGCACAGGAATGGGCGTTCAGGACCGGCTTGGCTGCCCTTCTCGCCCTCATGATCCTGGTCACGTTCAACGATCTGGCGTCTTTTGGCCTGTGGTCGAAGCTTGGCGGGTTGATCGACTGAGCATGTTCGGGCAGGGCAGGGGCGACAGGGACTGGGGACGGCCGTTCGCGCCGTTCGTTCACTCTAAGGGCGGGAACGCGTGACACCCACAAACAGATTTACAAACGGCCGGCGGCTTTGCTCTGTCTTGCTCGTCGGCACCATTCTCGGCGGCTTCGCTGTGCCCGCTTGCGCTCAGGAAGCGACGCCGCTGCCGACGGCTCCGACCGCCACGGCACCGGAGCCGCAGGCGACCGTGATCCGCTCGATCGCGATCACCGGCAACCAGCGGCTCGAGCCCGAGACGGTGATGTCCTACGTCAAGCTGCGCATCGGCCAGGCCTATGACCGCGAGCGGCTCGACGAGGCGCTGCGCGACCTCTACGATACCGACCTGTTCGCCGACGTCGCCATCCGCGACAATCAGGGCGCCCTCACCATCGAGGTGCGCGAGAGCCCGGTCGTCAACCGCATCGTGCTGGAAGGCAATAAGCGGCTCAAGGACGACAAGATCACTCCGGAGATCCGGCTCGCCCCGAGGCAGATCTTCAGCCGGGCCAAGGCGCGCGCCGACGTCGCCCGGATCATCGAGCTCTATCGCCGGCAGGGGCGCTTCGCCGCCTCGGTCGAGCCCAAGATCGTCCAGCTCGAGCAGAATCGGGTCGACGTCGTCTACGAGATCAGCGAGGGCCCCAAGTCGCGCATCCGCCAGATCAACATCCTCGGCAACGAGAAGTTCGGCGACGGCGAGCTCAGGTCGGAGATGGTGACGAAGCGCACCTCCATGCTCAGCTTCCTGGGCTCGGGCGACGTCTACGATCCCGACCGGCTGGCCTTCGACCAGCAGAAATTGCGGATGTTCTACCTCACCCACGGCTATGCGGATTTCCGAGTGGTCTCGGCGGTGGCGGAGCTGACCCCCGACCGGCGCGACTTCATCATCACCTACGTGGTCGAGGAAGGCGAGCGCTACAAGTTCGGCGACGTCAAGGTCGAGAGCGCGATCCGCGACTTCAGCAGCGCGAATTTGACCAAGCTGCTGCCGATGAAGGGCGGCGACTGGTACAACGCCAAGCTTATCGAGGACACGGTGACCTCGCTGAACGAGAGCGCCGGCCTGTTCGGCTATGCCTTCGCCGACGTCCAGCCCAACATCCAGCGCGACAAGGACGCCAAGACGATGTCGGTGACGTTCAACGTCGCCGAAACCCCGCGCGTCTATGTCGAGCGGATCGATGTCAGCGGCAACACCAACACCCGCGACAAGGTCATCCGCCGCGAGTTCCGCCTCGCCGAGGGCGACCCGTTCAACTCGATCCGGGTCAAGCGCTCGCGCGACCGCATCCAGTCGCTCGGCTTCTTCCAGGACAATCTGGAGATCGAGCAGGCCCAGGGCTCCGCCTCCGACCGGGTGATCCTGTCGACGAACCTGGAAGAGAAGGCGACCGGCCAGCTCCAGGTCTCCGCCGGCTTCTCGAGCCTCGAACGCTTCCTGCTCAACCTGTCGATCGAGCAGCGCAACTTCCGCGGCATGGCCCAGACGCTGCGCGCCTCGATCAACTATTCCAGCTACTCGAAATCGGTCGAGCTCGGCTTCACCGAGCCCTATGTGTTCGATCGCAACATCGCGCTCGGCTTCGACCTGTTCCGGCGCGATTATTCGAGCTTCAACTTCGTCAACAACAACCGCAACACCACCTACAAGCAGGTCAGCACGGGCGGCCAGCTGCGCGGCGGCATGCCGCTGACCGAATATGTCCAGGTCGGCGCGCGCTATGGGCTCAACTTCGACAACGTGACTCTGGACGAAGCGGCCTTCTTCACCGACCCGGACGGAGCCGGCCCGCTGCCCGCCTTCTGCGACCCGTTGCGCGTCGGCCGCTATCTGTGCGACGCCATCGGCAAGCGCACCACCTCGTCGATCGGCTATTCGTTGCTCTACGACACGACCGACAATCGCATCCGGCCGACCCGCGGCCAACGCTTCACCCTCAACCAGGATTTCGCCGGCCTCGGCGGCGACGTCAAATATCTGCGCACCCGCGCCAATGGCGCGAAATACTGGAAGGTCGGCGGCGGCTTCATCTTCTCGGTCACGGCCGAAGGCGGCTATATCCACAGCTTCGAGCACAGCGGCGGGGCGGGGCAGGATCCGGTCCGTCTGGTCGACCGCTTCTTCCTCGGCGAGCCGCAGATCCGCGGCTTCGACATTCGCGGCGTCGGGCCGCGCGTCGAGCGCGTCGGCTTCGTCGCTGACGAGAACGGGGTCCTCGTCCCGGTGACCGACCGCAAGCAGATCGTCGACGACGCGCTCGGCGGCCGCGCTTATTATGTCGGCCGCGCCGAGGTGGAGATTCCGGTCAGCTCGAACTTCCGCGAGCTCGGCCTCAGGCCTTCCCTCTTCGTCGACGTGGGCGCGCTCTTCTCGCTCAAGAACCCCGTCACCCAGTCGATCCTCCCCGGCGATCCGCGCACCATCAACCGCTGCATCGACGCCGGCGGCAATTCGAGCAATGCGCCCGCCGATGCCATCTGCCCCACCGGCTCAACGCTCGTCGCCGGCATCGAGCCTTTCGTCGAACATTATCTCGGCGACAGCGCCAAGCCCCGCCTGTCGATCGGCTTCGGAGTCAATTGGAACTCGCCTTTCGGTCCGTTCAGGATCGATATAGCCAAGGCGCTCCTAAAGGCGGACGGGGATGACACCAAGCTTATCACCTTCAACGTAGGAACCGCATTCTGATGAACAAACTCGCATTCGGCACGGCCCTCGCCGTGCTCTCGCTCGCGCTTCCCGGCGTCGCCCAGGCGCAGCGCACCCCCGGCGCGATGATCGTCGTCATCGACACCGACCGCGTCTTCCGAGAATGCACCGCCTGCAAGGCGGCGCAGACCCAGCTCCAGGGCATGATCACCTCCGCCCGCACCCGCGCCCAACAGCTCGGCCAGCCGCTTCAGACCGAAGCCCAGTCGATCGAGCAGGCCGGAGCAGCGCTGAGGAACCAGACCGGCGCCGCCCGGGCCGCCGCGGAAACCGCCCTCAACTCGCGCGTCCAGCAATTCCAGACCCGCCAGACCACCGCCCAGCAGGAAGTGGCGCGTCTCGAGCAGAACATCCAGTCGACCCAGGCCAACGTGATGCGCCAGATCAACGAGCGGCTGAACCCGATCTTCACCACGGTGATGAACGCGCACCAGGCCAATATCGCGCTCGACGTCGGCGCGACCCTGGCGCGCTCGAACTCGCTCGACGTCACCAACGAAGTGCTGACCGCGCTCAACGCGGCGCTTCCCTCGGTCAGCGTGACCCCGCTGCCGCAGCAGCCCGGCACGCAGCCGCAGCCCCCGGGCCGGTCCGCTCCGATCCCGCCCGCGCCGCCACCCCGGCGTCCACCGGCGCCCCGCTGGATATCCGGCGGGTGATGGCGGCGCTGCCGCATCGCTACCCCTTCCTGCTCATCGACCGGGTCGAGGAGCTGGTGCCGAGGGACCGGATCGT
>JAXDPG010000465.1:0-5013 GCA_034668485.1 Sphingomonadales bacterium | reverse complement strand
CTCGACCGCGAATTGAGCGAGGTCCACCTGCTGCTCGACAACGTCTCGGCCAATCCCACCACCACGCTCGCCGAGCGGCTGGCCTCGACCCAGGGCCTGGAGGACGACCTTCCCGACGACTGGATCGAGCAGATCTGCCGGATCAGCTGGCCGCCCGACGGCAGCGACGACGACAAGGCCGAGGATGCCGCTCTGCTGATCAAGGCCAAGGACCGCCTCAACCGCCTCTCCTATCCGGCAAGCGGCTCGACCATCGCCTTCACCCTGCTCGTCACCCAGCACGACTCCGAGAGCCAGCCCTGGCTGAAGCTGCGCGACGGCGGCGGCGGCGAGGAAGCTTCGCCGACCCGCAACTCGCTTGCCCAGACGGCCTATCCCGACCTGGTGCCCAAGGCGGTCCGCTTCCGCAAGGGGATGCGCACGATCAGCATCGCTCTCGTCGTCGCTTTGTTCGTCACCTGTCTCCTCTCCTGGTACGTCGCCTACGGCAATGCGGCTCTGGCCGAGCTGGCGACGGTCCAGGGCGCGCTCGGCGACGTCGACAAAAGGGTCAGCGACGCCGAAGCTGCCGAGGACAATAAGGGCGGCGGGCAGACGGTCACGACGGCAAGCGCGGGCGCGGTGAAGACGGGCGTGGCAGCGAGCGAGCTGACCGGGAAGACCGCCGCCAGCGGCGTGTTCGTTCCCTATTGCGAGCGGCCTTCCTTCGCGAGCGCCGCCCAGTCCCAGGCCTGCAAGGCTCAGGCGAAAGCGCAGGAGAATGTCGATCGGGTCGAGCGCCGCCTCGCCGGCTGGGTTTGCGTCGTCTCGTGGGACTGCCTCCAGGATCTTTCAGCTTATGACGAGGCCGTGCAGGCGCGTCCCGGCACCGCGGCTGCGGCCGAGGCGGAGCGTAAGGCCCGCGCCTACCACAACGGGGAGGCGCATAATGCCGAGCTGCTCGCCAACGCGCCGTCGCGCGCCGCCGCCCTCGCCAATATCATGGGCACGGCGGTGCTCCCCTTCCTCTACGGCCTGCTCGGCGCCGGAGCGGCGATCATCCGCTCGCTGTCGCGCAAGATCCGGGCAAGCCTGCTCAGCCCCCGCGACCTCCATCTGTCGTTCCAGCAGCTCGCGCTCGGCGCCGTGGTCGGCGCCTGCATCGGCCTGTTCATCGCCGCCCCCGGCAGCGGCGGCGCGGGGGACAGCCTGCTCGGACCGGTGACCCTCTCCGCCTCGGCGATCTCGTTCGTCGCCGGCTTCGGGGTGGATTCGGTGTTCGAGGCGCTGGAGACCCTGATCAAGCGGATCTTCAACGTTGCCCAGCCGGCGGCCGGCAATCGCGGCGACGGCGTCCCGACGGCCTGAGCGGGGTCAGACCTTCGCCCGGAACGGGGTGAAGTCGGTGCCGCGGTCGTAGACGTCTAGGCCCTCGCGGCGCTTGAGGAAGCCGACCACCGCATAGGTTGCCGGGGTGAGCGCCGCCTCCCAGCCGACCTTCAGCGCCCACTGGGTGAGCAGCACCTTGAGCAGGGTCTCGCCGTCCCACAGCCCCCAGAAAGCGAGCGGATAGAAGATCAGGCTGTCGATCGCCTGGCCGGCGACGGTCGATCCGATCGTTCGCATCCACAGATACCGGCCCTGAGTGGCCAGCTTCATCCGGGCGAGCACCCAGGAATTGACGAACTCGCCCGCCCAGAAGGCGACGATCGAGGCGAGGACGATTCGCGGCACCTGGCCGAACACCGCCTCATAGGCCGACTGCCCGGTCCAGCCCGGCGCCGGCGGCAGCTCGACCACCACCCAGCTCATCAGCGCCATGAACAGCAAAGCGGCGGTCCCCGTCCAGATGCAGCGGCGGGCGCGGGCATAGCCGTAGACCTCGGTCAGCACGTCGCCGATCACGTAGGAGAGCGGGAAGAAGAGGATGCCGGCGCCGAACGGCCACGCGCCGATCCCCGGAAGGCTGACCGTCGCCACCTTGCCTGCGCCGATCACGTTGGAGAGGAGAAGGATGGCGACGAAGGCCGCCATCACCAGGTCGTAATAGCGCAAATGGGCGCCCTTCAGCGCCGCCCCGTCGACCGCCCTCACCTCGCCCGCGTTCATGTCCGGATGCCTAGCGCCGTTCCGTTCGCCTGGAAACCGCGCTACAGCCCCCGGGCGCGCGCCCGTAGCTCAGTTGGACAGAGCACGAGCCTTCTAAGCTTGGGGTCGCAGGTTCGAGTCCTGCCGGGCGCGCCAGTCTTCCGCCATTTTTCTGTTACCTTTTTTCAACCTAGGTAACGCATAGGTAACAGGCGAGTGAGATATCGCGACCGCTGCTGGCACCCTTTGGTACGAGAGGCTAGACTCGACGGCGGCTGTGGCGGAACCCGGTCAGTCCGCTCTTGAGGGCTTTACAGGCACTTCCGGCCGTCCCTTCGGCTATTCCGCGGAGGCATTCACGACCCGGGCGAACCCTTTCAGCCTGGGGCGGAGCGACGGCTTGGCGTTCACAGTTCGTGCCCCAGAGCAAAGCGCCAAGGGCATGGATTCCGCGACGCGTTACTCCATATTGCGGATGACGCCTCGTCGGAAGGAAGCTCGTACCGTGTCCGATCCATATCGCCTTATCATTCCTCTCGAAAGCCAATCGGCCGAGGCCGTTAGCGCGGCGCTCGGCGCAGCGGTTGAGCTTGCCAGGCGGGGGTCGAAGCCGGTGACGGACGTCGTGCTTCTCACTCACAGCAAGATGCAAATCACGCAAACGACGCTGGCAACAGTCCTCGGCAATCATGCGAAGGCGCTCGCAAAGGGCGAGCGGATCGCTCTGGGCGGCGGCGTTCTCCTCCGCAACGAAACGATGCAGACCCTAAAATATTCCAGCAGCCGCACCGTACTCGTGGTCTACTATGCCGAGGATAAAATCCTGGAGTTCGTTGACGGCCTCAGTGGTGTCGAAGCCGTGATTGCGGTGCCCGAATTTCCTACCTCGGGCGAACTCTGGAAGAAGCGGTGGAGCCCGAACGTGCTCGGCGAAGCCGCCCGGCCGGCAGTGGCTGAGCTTATCACCGATCCGGTAGTCGAGACCGCGCTGAAGGGCCATGCCCGTCTAAGCAACCAGGGGCACAACGTCCTTCACCCGCGCGACAAGGAATATGCCGACGAGACGTTCCGTATCTTGCGGGCAAAGGGTCACACGCTCGATCCGGCCGAGATCAAGAGCTGGGCTATCCGCAACGGGTGGAAGCCTGGCGCGGCCGCAGAGATCGCCAACGTCGCGGCCAAGATCAATCGGCTGAAGGCCAAGCCAAATTTGGCAAAAATCCACGAACCGAATGCCCGCTACGGGCGGTGGATGATGGGCGAGGACTAGTACCCCTCACGTGAGCGCTAGTGCCGTAGGGTGAGATATGTCGCAGGTTCATGCTTCAATCAGCGGACGAGTGGTCGCTAGAGAATGGGCGGTTGGTTATCCTCGAATGCGGAGAAAATGGCCTGCAGCAGTTGATTCATCTCCGGGAAGCGCTTGCGCAAAGCCGCTGGGGTTGGCGCATCTCGGAGGGCGGCCTCAAACGATCGCGACACCGTCTCTTTTTCCGGAACGACCCCTTGGTAACGCCCGATGCTCTCCATCCACTGGGTCCAGCGGACCGGCCTGAGTCTACCGTCAGATCCTTTCAGCGAAGGGCGGCCCATATACATTTCGATAGGCGCGCCCGCGCCGTTGACGTTCATGCGGCCCAGGCCCGCTGGACCGAGGGTTGGGTAACTTGCAGCGAGCTTCGTGTCAGGCAGCAACATAAGCCGGACATTGCGTGGAAAGCGAACGCCAGCGAGGGACCGATACGCCTCCGCGCCTGCGGCATCGTTATCGAATAGTACGAGCATCCGGTTTTGCACGCGAGCGCCGGAGAGCACTTTGATCATTCTCGCCAGTAGCGACGCGCCGCCCTCAATCCTGAACTCCTCAAAGTCAAGAAACTGGTAGGCGTCCGCATACTCAGGATAGAAGGCGCGAAGCGCACCGGTGATGATCCGTGTGTCAGACTTGCCCTCCGTCAGAACGATAATTTTGCCGCTGGGGAAATCCGCAAACTGCGCGTCCTCGTCATGAGCGATCTGCTGCGGCGTGCGCTGCTCGTCCTCATCCGAATAGAGGAATGTACAATCCATCCAGACTGGCGCTGTGGGTAGCGCTTCGATGAGAAGCGCGAGTTGGGTAAATACGTCACCAGGTGCACTCAGCAAGCTCCCGAAGTGCCACGGGTTCAGCCGTCCGCCAATAGACCGTCGTTTTGAAGCGACCTCATCCCTGATGAGCTTCAGCCACTCGGGAAAGGTGATTTTTTCGAGCGCGCGGAGCTGCTTCGCGACCTCGCCCTCGTCATCGGTCGAGTGCTTCAGATAGAGCGCTGTCTGCTCGCGGCGCGCCTGGTCCCATGCACGTTCGCAATGGTCCGGTGTGTATCCTTGGATCAGGAGGCGCTTGCGCACAATTGACGCGGGCGCGAGCAAATAGTGGTAAAAGGGCAGCGGTTCGTCATAGTACTCGTCGATAGCCTGACGCACCACCTTGTGCGCGGTAGCCGCCGATTTACTGCAAAAATCAGCCGGTGCGAAGATTAGGTCGGCGAATGCTTGCCAAGCAAGATAACCCGCGTCCGGCAACGAAACGCGTCCCACATAGACTTCGACTTCGTCGCTCATGACTCATTGTATCAGGGGATGCGCGGATGGCCATACGGTAAGGCATGGGGTCCACAGGCGAGCAGAGACGCTCCAGTGCGTTCGGCCAAAGCCGAGAGCTGGGTTAGTCCGTTGGCGCCGTGCACATCCCAATGAGGGGCGACAACTGTCCCAAAGCGATCGCTGCCGCAAAGCGTGGCTCGTCTCGTCTCAACCAATGCGCAAGGAAATGCGACCTTAAAGCTGATGATCGGACTTCGCCTGCCCGCGTAGATCCAGCCGTCGTGCGGTAGCCGGGTCACGCCGCGGCGCCCGCCGCGTGCCCACCGGCGTCGCGCTCGTACCAGTGCGTCGACCTGTAGC
>JAXDPG010000464.1:0-5581 GCA_034668485.1 Sphingomonadales bacterium | reverse complement strand
GGGAGTCCTGCTCGTCGAGGCGATGGCGCAGGCCTCGGGCGTGCTCGCGGTCGAATCGCTCGGCCTCGCCGGAACCGGCAAGCTCGTCTATTTCATGGCGATCGACAGCGCCAAGTTCCGCCGCCCGGTCGAGCCCGGAGTGCTCTTGAGGATCGAGGTCGCCCTGGTCCAGGACCGCGGCAGCGTCTGCAAGTTCGCCGGCAAGGTGCTGGTCGACGGCAAGGTCGCCGCCGAGACCAACTTCACCGCGATGATCGCCGATCCTCCGGGCGACTGAGCGGCCGCCAGCCTTCGTCCGAGCGCTCGATGCCGAACACCTCGCCCAGCTCGGCGGAACCCAGCATCGCCCGCGGCTCCCCCTCCGCGACGATCGCGCCGCCGTCCATCAGCACGAGCCGGTCGGCATAGCGCGCCGCCAAATCGAGGTCGTGCATCGCTACGATCGCCCCCTGGCCTGAAGCGACCGCGGTGCGGAGCCGCTCCATCAGCCTCAGCTGCCAGAGCGGGTCGAGATTGGCGACCGGCTCGTCGAGCAGAAGCAGCCTCGGCTTCGGCGCCAGCGCGCGGGCGATCAGCACCCGGCTGCGCTCCCCGGTCGACAGGCGGTCGACCCGGCGGCCGGCCCATTCGGTCAGCTCGAGCTCCGCCATGGCCTCCTCGGCCTCCGCCGCGTCCGCCCCGAGCCGGACGAGGTCGCGCGCCGCGAGCGGCCAGGCGACGTCGCGGGAGGCGGGGAGATACGAAAGGAGGTGCCGGCGCCGCGCCGGCCCGAGCGCCTCGGGACGAAGGCCGTCGATCCTGACCTCCCCCGAAGGCCCGCCGATCCGCGCCAAGGCGTGGAGCAGGCTGGTCTTGCCGCTGCCGTTGGGGCCGACCAGGCAGACCAGCTCGGGATCGGCGATCCGGAAATCGGTCGGTGCGAGCCGCCCCGCAAGCGCCAGGCCCGCCGCTTCGAGCAAGGCCGTCATCGCGCCAGCCGCCAGCGCATATGGGCGACCAGCCACAGGAAGAAGGGCGCCCCGAGCAAGGCTGTGACGACTCCGATCGGCAAGGTCCGCCCCAAAGGCGCGCTGCGCACGACGAGGTCGGCGGCGAGAAGCAGCAGGCCCCCGATCAAGGCCGCCGGCAGGATCGCGCGCCCGGGATGGCCGGCGGTCAGCCGCCGGGCGAAGATCGGCGCGACCAGCCCGACGAAGCCGATGGCGCCGCAGATCGCGACGCAGGCGCCGACTCCGAAGGCGGTGAGGCAGACGATCTCGACCCTGAGCCGGCGGACGTCGTGGCCGATCGACTGCGCCACCTCCTCGCCGAGGGTGAGGCTGTCGAGCGGCGCTTGCAGCCGGAGCAGGAGCAGGATGGCGAGCAAAGCGGGAGCGGCGGCGAAGGCCGACTGCTCGAGGCTGCGGTCGACGAGCGAGCCCATCAGCCATTCATAGGCGTCGTAGAAAGCGAAGGGGGAGGGGGCGAGCGCCAGGGCAAGGGTGGTGAGCGCGCCTGCCAGCGCGCTGATCGCAAGCCCGGCGAGCAGCAGGGTCGCCGTCTCCGCCCGCGGCCCGGCCAGCGCCAGCAGCAGGAGGAGCGCGGCCATCGCCCCGCCGACCGCCCCGAGCGCGAGGGCGAGCGGCGCGGAGAAGCCGAAGAGATAGGCCGTCGCCACCGCTCCGAGCGCCGCGCCGCTGGTCGTGCCGGTGAGATCCGGCGAGGCGAGGGGATTGGCGAACAGACCCTGAATCGCCGCCCCGGACGCGCCGAGCATCGCCCCATAAGCGAGCGCGAGCAGCGCCCGCGGCAATCGCAGCTCCCACAGCAAAGCGAGCGCCAGCGGACGGTCCTCGCCGAGCAGGGCCGCGATGGGTTGCCAGGGAAGGAGCAGGGACGCCAGGAAAGCGAGCGTTGCTGCCAGCGTCAGCAAAGGAAGGGCGAGCCGGCTCATCGGCGCAGGGCCCGCAGGCGCTCGATCTCGCCGGTCAGCGGCGGTCCCATGCAGGTCCACAGCCGGCCGTCGGTGACGAGGGTGCGGGCGGCGCGGACCCGCCTCGCCAGCGGGTGGGCGAGCCAGCGCTGCTCGCTCGAATATTGGCCGGCGCGATAGTCGCTGCGCAGCACGATGGCGGGCGGTCGGACGAGCAATTGCTCCAGCGACACCCGGTCGCCGGGGACGGAGCGCTGGCGCAAGCCGGCCAGGGCCATCCATTGCCCCGCCAGGCCCCCGGCCGCCACCGTCCGGCCGCCGCCGCCAAGCCAGATCGTGTCGGCGGCCGCGGCCGGACGGGTGCGCTTCAGCCGCTCGATTCGAGCGACCACGGCCTCGCCGGCCGGCCACCGCCCAAGCTCCGCCGCCACCGCCCGGACCGCCTGCTCGACGTCGGCCAGCGACTGCGGATAGGGAAGGTCGAGGATTCGGATGCCGAGCCGCTGAGCTATCCGGCCGCGGTCGCGGCCGCCGCCGCCCATGGTCAGGACGAGATCGGGCCTGAGGCCGGCCACCGAGACGAGGCTGCCGTCGTTGCGCCGGTAGCGCCGCGCCTGGCGCCATAAAGGCGTCTCCGCCGGCTGCTGGGCGAGATGGGTGAGCGAGACGATCTGCCGCGGCTCGCCGAGCGTCAGCAGCAGTTCGTCGGTGCACAGGTTGAGCGACGCCACTCGCCGCGGCGCCGCCTGCGCCGCCCCCGTTAGAGCGAGGCTAATCGCGGAAGCGAAGACGAAGGCCCGCATAGACCGTCCTCCCCGGCGTGCGATAGCCCACCACGTCCTGGTAGCGGGCGTCGAACGCATTCTCCGCACGCGCATAGGCCTCCAGCGCCGGCGAGATGCGCCACGCGACGCGGGCCGAGGCCAGCACATAATCGCCCAGCGTCACGGCCCGGGCCGGGAAGACGTCGAAATCCGTGTCGCCGCGCTCGCCGACATACGCAAGGGTGGCCCCCCAGGTGAACGGGCCGGCGCGGCCGCTGCCGGCAAGATTGAAGCTGTGCCTCGGCCGGCGCACCTCATGCAGCTTCAGGCCCCCCGCCACCTGGCGCTCCTCGGCATCGAGCAGGGTGTAGTTGAAGCTCAAATTCACCGCCTTGCCCAGCCGCCACTCGCCGTCGACCTCGATGCCCTTACGGCGGCTGGTGCCGCGGGCATTGGCCGCGGTCGAACGAAAGGTGGCGGGGTCGAAGACGTCGACGATCTCGTCCTCGAGGCGGGCGGTGAACAGGCTGAGCCCCAGCGAGAGGCGCCGCTTTTCACGCCACTTCACCCAGACGTCCCAGCCTTTCGACCGCTCGGGCCCAAGCGTTGGATTGCCGCTGAACGAGCCCGGGAAGAAGCCGTAGAGGTCGTAGAAGGTCGGCTGCGCTATCCCCTCGGCATAGCTTGCGATCAGGCGCCAGTTCCGCGCCGGCCGGACGTCGGCGCTGGCACGGACGGTGGTGGCGTCGGCGAAGGCGCTGAACCGGTCGTGGCGAATTACGAGGTCGGTGGTCAGCGCCCCGCTCCACTTCGCGTGCCAGGCGCCGGTCGCCGCGAAGACGTCGCGCTCGCGATCCTGGTCGGTGCCGCCGAAAAAGACCTGGTCGCGCGCCTGGAAATGCTCCGCCTGATAGTCGAGGGCCAAGGTGAGGCTGTGGCCGCCCATCCATCTCGACAATTGGGCGCCGGCGGTGAGCCGGCGGCCGAAGGTGCTGTTCAGCGGAGCGGCGTCGAGCCGGTTGCGGTTGGCGCTGTCCAGCAGGCTGGACTCCAGTTTCCCGGACCAGTCCCCGATGTCGGCCTCGCCCCACAGCCGCCCGGCGGCGATCCGATTGCGGGTCTCGTCGAGCGTGTCGGCCCGGCGGAAGGTGACCGGGTCGAGCCCGTCATATTCGCTCGTCGCCTCGATCCAGTGCCCGACCGCGCCGATCCTGATATCGGGCGTCAGCCTGGCGAGGGCCTTGAAACCGGCCGAGCGATTGTCGAACCCGTCTTGTTCTCCGGCCGGGCCGAACGAGTCGATGCCGTCGCTCGCCTGCCAGGCCGCGGTCCCGCCCAGCTCGAGCTTCCCCGTCCGTCCCGACGCGCGCAGCGAGCCGCGGGCGCTGTCGAGGCTGCCATATTCGGCGAGCGCGTCGATGCCGAGCCCGTCATGGGCGCCGTTGGTTTCGACTTCCACGACTCCGCCGATCGCTTCCGACCCGAAGAAGGCGGAATCCGGCCCGCGGCGGATATCGATGCTGTCGATCCCGTCATTGGTCAGAAGCTCGAAGCGGGCCTCGTTGCCGGCGGCGGGATCGTTGAAGCGGATGCCGTCGACGAAGAGCAGGGTATGATTGGCTTCGGCCCCGCGCATCCGGATCTGCGTCTGGGCGCCGCGCGGACCCGAAACCGATACCGACAGGCCGGGCGTCAGGCGCAGGAGATCCGCGATCATCGGCAGGCCGTCCCAGGGATAGGCTGGCTCTTCCGCCTTTGCCGGGGCGTTGACCGAGGCCTGGACGGGCTCGGTCGGCGCGGTGACGACGATCGTATCGTCGGGCGGGGGCGGCGCCGCGCCGGCCGCGGCCGCCAGTAACAGAATGAGAGTCATGCGGGCCTCCTCTTGCAACGACACATGTCGTCCCGGAGGAACCGCGGGCGGACGAACCGCCCCCGATGCCACGCACGTACGGCTGGTCCCGGCCGGGTGCGGACGACGGCGTGAGGCAGGTCTCCTGGCTCGCGGGTCATTGCCTTGTCTCCCCGGTTGGAAGGGGAGGGGCTCGCCGCTTACAGTTGCGGGCACAGCGCCGGAGTCTCACCGGCTTCCCATTTTCACCGGGGTCGCCCCCGGCACCTACGCCTGGAAAGAGCGCTATTGCACCGCAGCACGGCTTGTCAAATCGGGCCCCTTTGGGTACAGGGCCGCTCGACCTTTCCGTCAGGCTGGTCGGAACCAGCCATACCCAAGGAAATCAACGACATGAAGACCGGCGCCCATCCCGATTACCATATGATCAAGGTGCAGATGACCGACGGCACCACCTTCGACACCCGTTCCACCTGGGGCAAGGAGGGCGACACCTTGACCCTCGACATCGATCCCAAGGTGCACCCGGCCTGGACCGGCGGTCATGGCAAGATGGTCGATTCGGGCGGCCAGGTCGCCCGCTTCAACAAGCGCTTCGGCGGGCTGACCCTCGGCAAGAAATAACCCGTCATCCCGGCGCAAGCCGGGACCTCGCGGAGACCCGCCGTGACTTTCCTTCCTGAGGTCCCGGCTTCCGCCGGGATGACGAGTCCCACCGCCGCCGCCCCCGTCCTCGAGACCCCGCGCCTCCGTCTGCGCGGCTTCCGGGCGTCCGATCTCGACGCGCAGGCGGCGGCGATGACCGACCCCGGTGTGGTCCGCCATCTCGGCGGCTCGCCGATGTCGCGCGAGGACACCTGGCGCAAGATCCTCGCCTCGCCGGGCCTGTGGGCGCTGCTCGGCTACGGCTATTGGGTGGCGGAGCGGCGCGAGGACGGCGCCTATCTCGGCCAGGTCGGCTTCGCCGACTTCAAGCGCGACATGACACCGTCGATCGAGGGGCTTCCCGAAATGGGCTGGATCTTCGCGCCGCAGGCACAGGGGAGGGGCTAC
>JAXDPG010000463.1:0-5720 GCA_034668485.1 Sphingomonadales bacterium | reverse complement strand
GTCGGGCGCACGCCGACGGCAACGTTGACCGTCTGCCGCCGGCCGTTGCGGACAAGCTCTATCGGTACCCGCGAGCCGACCGGCTGACGTGAGACGAGATAGGCCAGCGTCTCGTCCTGGGTGACCGGCTTGCCGCCGACGCTGACGACGACGTCGCCCTGCTCGATCCCGGCCCTTGCCGCCGGCCCGCCCGGGGTGACGCCGCGGATCAGCTCGCCCTGGTTCTTGGGGATGCCGAGCGACGCGGCAATGTCCTCGTCGAGCGTCTGCAGGCTGACACCGATATAGCCGCGCTGCGGCCGCTCGCCCTTGCGAAGCGCCTCGATCACCGGCTTCACCTGCTCGGCGGGGATGGCGAAGCCGATGCCGACATTGCCGCCGGTCGGCGAGATGAGCGCGGTGTTGATGCCGACGACATTGCCGTTCAAATCGAACATCGGCCCGCCCGAATTGCCCATGTTGATCGACGCGTCGGTCTGGATGTAGCGGTCGTAGACGCCGGAATTGAGATTGCGGTGGAGGGCCGAGACGATGCCGGCGGTGACGGTGCCGCCGAGTCCGAACGGATTGCCGATCGCCACCACCCAGTCGCCGACCCTGACCTGCTGCGAATCGCCAAAGCGGACGAACGGCAGATTGTTGCCCTTGATCTTGAGCAGGGCGAGGTCGGAAGCAGTGTCGCGGCCGACCAGCGTGGCTTCGAACTCGCGGCGGTCCGAGAGGATCACCGTGATCTGCTCCACGGTGGCGCCGGTGCGGGCCGGCGAGACGACGTGGTTGTTGGTGACGACATAGCCGTCGGCGGAAATGAGGAAGCCCGAACCCAGCGAGCCGCCGCGCTGGGTGGTCGGCTGGTCGTCGCCGTCGGGGACGGGCACTCCGAACTGGCGGAAGAAATCCTCGAAGCCGGGCGGGACCTGGCGGCTTCGGCTGACCTGAAGCACCTGCTTGGTCGAGATGTTGACCACCGCCGGCTGCAGCCGCGCGGCGAGATCGGCGAAGCTCATCGGCGCGCCCGTGCGAGGCGCGGCCGCGGCGATCGTGCCGGGATCGTTCTGCGCGGTCTGGGCTCCGACGGGGCCCACCGTCAGCGTCGCGGCGGCGCCGCCCAGGAGAATGGCGGCAGAGAGGCCATAGACGTAACGCACGATTCGTATCTCCTCATTTGCTTCGGCCCCGGTGGGCACATCGGGGTCTGATCGATCGATTACAAGCGTAATTGGTGCGGCTGAACCGAATTTGAATAGAGGCTGGGGCGTCTAACGATTCTTGCCCTTGAACTCCTGCAGATATTGGTTGTCCGGGGACATGATGATGGTCGAGCGGCCCTGATTGTCGCCCGGCGCGAAGGTCGTCTCATAGCTCTGCATCGCCCGGTAGAAGGCGTAGAAATCGGGATCCTTGTTATAGGCCTCGGCATAGGTGCTCGCCGCTTCGGCGTCGGCGTCGGCGCGGATGATCTGCGCCTGCTTGTAGCCCTGCGCCCGGATCGCCCCGGCCTCCTGCTGGCGGGCGGTGCGCATCCGCTCATAGGCGGAATCGAGCGGCGTTCCGCTCGGCAGGTCGGCGCGCTTGATGCGAACGTCGATGATCTCTGCGCCATATTGCTGGGCGACCCGGTTGAGCGCGCGCCGGATGTTCGCCATCAATTGCCCGCGCTCGGCGCTGAGCAAGGCGGCGAACTGCCTCTTGCCGAGCTCGTTGCGGATCGCCGAGCCGAGGATCGGCTTGAGCTGGTCGCTGACCCGCTCCTCCGTCTTCGCCGTCTGGTACATGAGCAGCGGGTTGACGATCCGATAGCGGGCGAAGGCGTCGACCTGGACCCGGAACTGGTCGGTGGAGAGCACCTGCTGAGGCTCGGTCTTGACGCTGAGGATGCGCTTATCGATCCAGACGATCTGCTCCATGAACGGCCAGCGCGCGATCAGGCCGGCGCCGGTGCGGCCGAAATCCTGGCCCGCCCGGTAGGCGTTGATCACCCGTTCCGGCGAGCCGAAGCGGACGATCACCGCCTGCTTGTTCTCGGGCACGGTGGCGAAGGTGCTGCCGCCGATGATGAGCAAGGCGATCGCGATGAAGGCGATGACGAGCGGGTTGCGCAGCGACGGGCTCATCGCGCGGCTCCTTCCTGCGGCTGGCGCTGGAGCTGGGGCAGAGGCAGATAGGAGTTAACGCCCGGCGCCTCGATCACGGTCTTGTCGACCTTGGAGAGCACCCGCTCCATCGTCTCGTAATACATTCGGCGCCGGGTCACTTCCGGAGCCAGTTTGTATTGCGCGTAGACTTTGTCGAAGGCGGCGGCGTCGCCCTGGGCGCGGGCGGTCTGCTGCTGGGCGTAGGCGCGCGCCTGGTTGATGTAGGACTGGGCGTCCTGCTGGGCGGCGGAAACCTCCTTGAACGCGTTGTTGACCGCGGCCGGCGGATCGGTCTGCTTGACCGCCACGCCCTCGATCCGGACGCCGGCGCCATAGCCGTCGAGCACCTGCTGCATGGCCATCGCCACCCGCGACTCGATGTCGCTGCGCCCGGCGCCGATCGCGTCGTCGAGCGAGATGGTGGCTACGACCGCGCGCATCGCGCTCTCCGCCACTTCGCGGATCGTCGTCTCCGGATCGTTGATCTGGAACAGGAAGAGCTGCGGGTCGCGGACCCGCCAGCGCACCGTGTAGGCGAGGTCGATGATGTTCTGGTCGGCGGTGAGGATCAGATTCTCCTGCGCCGGATCGGGCGAGCCGACGTCGGTGTTGCGCATCTGGGTGTCGACCGTCTCCAGCCGCTCGATCGGCAGCGGCAGGGTCATGGCGATCCCGGAATTCACCGTCCGGCTGTACTTGCCGAACAGAGTGACGACTCCGCGCTCCTGCGGGCTGACGATGTGGAAGCAGGTGAAGAGCAGCCACAGCAGGACGAAGATGGCGAGGCCGTAGAGCCAGTAGGGCCGCCCTTCCTGGTGCGGGAAGCGCCCGCCGAACCGCTCGCGGCTGCGCTTCAGGAAATCGTCGAGCGAGCCGACATTGGCGACGCCCGGGCCGCGGCGCTTGCGCGGCGGCTGGCCCCAGGGATTGCGCGGTCCACCGCCGCCGTCGCCGCCCGAGCCGCCGTCTCCGGAAGGTCCCCAGGGGCCGCCGCGATTCTCGTTGAACACGGCGCCGAGACGTGCGCCCCACCCGAAAAGTCTTGCCATATCGCCTTTATAGGAACGGGACGGACGGAAAAACAGTGGCAAGCGGCCCGCCACCCCCTATCTGCGCCGGATGAGCGAGGAGAAAGACCCCCTCGAGGCCGCCCTTGAGGCCGTGCCCGGCGCCGAGGACCGAATCGCGGCGCCGCGGCTCAGGGACGGCGTCGCCAGCCTGGTGCTCGAGGTCGGCGGCCTCGGCGCCGAGCCGCGGGCGGCGCTCGAACGCCGCATCCGCGCCGCCCTCGTCGCCGTGCCAGGGGTGCGCGAGGTCCGAATCGCCATGACCGCGGATCGCGCCGGCCGCACGATCGTCGCCGTCGGAAGCGGCAAGGGCGGAGTCGGCAAGTCGACGGTGGCCGCCAATATCGCCGTCGCCCTCGCCCGCGCCGGCCGCAGGGTCGGCCTGGTCGACGCCGACATTTACGGCCCGTCCCTGCCGCGGCTGATGGGCAATCACGATCGGCCCCAGCTTGACGACAAAAGGATCGTCCCTGTCGAGGCGTGGGGCGTGAAGATGCTGTCGATCGGCCAACTGGTCGAGCCCGGCACCGCGCTCGCCTGGCGCGGTCCGATGATCGCCAGCGCGCTCGGTCAGCTGATGGAAGGCGACTGGGACGATTGCGAGCTGATGATCGTCGACCTCCCGCCCGGCACCGGCGACATCCAGATGTCGCTCATCCAGAAATGGAAGCCGGCCGGGGCGGTGATCGTCTCCACCCCGCAGGACCTCGCCTTAATCGACGCCACCCGCGCCATCGACCTGTTCCGCAAGATGGACGTGCCTTTGCTCGGCCTCGTCGAGAACATGTCCGGCTATTCCTGCCCCCATTGCGGCGAGGTTTCCGACCCGTTCGGCGCCGGCGGCGCCGAGGCGGCGGCGAAGGTGATGTCGATCCCGTTCCTAGGGCGGATCCCACTGACGCTCTCGATCCGGACCGCTTCCGATGAAGGGGTGCCGCCGGCGGCCGGCGAAGGGCCCGAGGCGGAAGCCTTCGCCGCGATCGCCGCCCGCCTCATGGAGCGGATCGCGGCGAGATGAGTTGACCCGTCGCCCCAGACGGAAAATGACATGCCGCTCACCCGCGACGAAGACCTGTACGAGCTCCTCGCCTCGACCCGCACCATCGCCATGATCGGCGCGTCCGACCGGCCCGACCGGCCGAGCTACGGAGTGATGAAGTTCCTCCAGGACTGGGGCTATCGGGTCCTGCCCGTCAATCCGCAGATCACCGGCGAGCACGTCCATGGCGAATATGTCTGGCGCGAGCTCGCCCAGATCGGCGAGCCGATCGACCTGGTCGACATCTTCCGCCGCCCGCAGGCCGCCGGCGAGGCGGTCGACGAGGCGATCGCCGCCGGCGCGAAGGCGGTGTGGCTCCAGATCGGCGTGATCAACGAGGCGGCCGCCGCCCGAGCCGAAGCCGCCGGCCTCAAGGTGGTGATGAACCGCTGCCCGAAGATCGACATCCCGAGGCTAGGGGTGCCGCGGGCAGGCTGACGCGTGCTCAGCGATGCGCGAATTGCGGGCCTTCGCGCTCCGAGGTGGTCGGCGCGAGCAGGCGGACCCGGCGGTTGGGAAAGTCGACCGACACCCGCTCGAACAGCCGCAGCGCGTCCATGCCGAGGAGTAAAGCCGGGCGCCGCATCAGGCCGAGCTTGCGGAACGGGTGGACGTCGGCGAACGCGACGGGAATGTTGTTGATGTCGACGCCGCCGAGCCGGATCTTGCGCATCATCGACTGGTCGGCGGTCATGCGTCCGCCGGTGACGCTCTGCAGCTCGATCGGCCAGGTCCTGAGGACCTTGCCGTGGCGCTCGAGCTTGCGGCGAAGGGCGCTGTTGGCCACGGTCGTCTGAGCGCCTGTATCGAGGATCACCCAGACCTTCTCGCCGTCCACCGCCGCATCGACCATGACGAGATGGCCGAGCCGGTTCTTGGCGGTGACGACGATCGTGTCGTCGGGCCAGAGTTCCTCGCGCTTGCGGGAATTGGTGACGGTCATCTGCTGGCGGCTGAAATCGAACGAGACGCGCTGGGTCTGGAGCGTGTCGACCCCCAATATGCCCTCGGCGCCGATGTTGCGCCGCTCGAGCGCCGGGGCATTGATGTCGCGGATGCTTCGCCCGCCCACCTCGAGCGCCGGGATGAGCACCGTCTGGATGTGGCTGACCTCGGTCATGCTGTGGAGGCGCGCGCGGCTGCCGGCCCCGAGCTTGAGGTCCTGCGCCAGCTCCTCGGCGATCGAGGTCCGCTCGGCCCCGGTGTCGACGATGAAAGCATAGGGGCCGCGCCCGCCGATGCTGACCGGCACGGTCATCCGTTCCGCCCGGTCCTTGCCGTAGTCGAGCACGGTGCCGGCGGCGGCGTCCGGCGCGGCGGCGGACGGAGCCACCTGCGGTTGGCCACTGGACGGCGCGGCGGCGGCGGCGGCGAGGATCGGCAAGGCGAGGCGCCGAAGCTTCATGGGTACGTCCTCCTTGGACGATCCATAGCAGGCGGCGGAGCGATATCGAAGCGGCCGCTGCGAAAGGCCGGATT
>JAXDPG010000462.1:0-3334 GCA_034668485.1 Sphingomonadales bacterium | reverse complement strand
CTTGCTGTTCGGCGGCAACCTCCCCTGGATGCGCCCGACCGGCTAGCTCGTGAGCGCCGCGCGGAGGCGGGCCGGGTCGAACAGCGACTTGCGCTCCTGCCGCAACAGCCGGCGCTTCCGCTCGGGCCACTGCCGGTGCCAGAGTGCGAAATCGCCTTGCCCGGAGCGAAGCGCCGCCAGCTCACGGTCGGCCTCGCGCAGCAGCGCCCGCGCCGGGCCGCCCCCCGCCACCGCGAACCGCTCGTCGATCGCGCCCAGTTGCGACCGCGCCGCGGCGAGCAGCAAGCGCCGGGTCTCGCCCTCCTCGTCGCGGGCCAGGTCGACCGCCCGCTCGACCAGCACCAGGCGCGACTCGAGCGTGACCGGCACGTCGCTCCGCCGGCACGCTTCCGGCTGCAGCGCCCGGACGTAGGCGGCGAGACCGTCCAACACGGCTGTGGAGGGTTCCGGGCCGTCGAATTCTTCCGCCACCAGGCCGTGGATGAAGGCTTCGAGCTTATGGTCGGCCGGGTCCCGGGACACTTTGAGGGCCCGGCGCGGGCCGCCGAGATCGGGGATCGGCTTGGGATTGAAGCGGCCGTCGCCGCGATGGCTGCTCATCAGCGAGGCGGTGACGTCGGCCGTTCCCGGCGCCTCGGAAAGGCCCGGGAACAGGAAATCGGGGTTGCCGCGGCCATTGCGGTGGCAGCTGGCGCAGCTCAGCCCGGCCCGCGCCGCCTGGCCGCCGAGCAGCAGCGGGGTGCGGAAAGCGATTCGTCCGATCTCGGCCCGGCGCCGGAGCCCCGGATCGCGGGGCGGCACGAAGCATTCCGCCGGTTCGCGGCTCAGCCCGGGGTAGAGCGCGCCGGGCGCCAGCCAGCGCGCCTCGCGCATCGGCAGCTTCAGGCTGTCCGCGGCCCCGCCGAGCAGCAGGGCGAAGGGGAGGGCGCTCAGGAAGCGCGCGAACGCGCGGCCTGGATCCATCGCCGCAGCTCGTCGGCCTCGGCGCAGCCGAAATCGCAGCTGCCCTCGAGCTTCGCCAGCATCCGCTCGGCGCCCGGAAGGTCGCCGCGCTCGACCATCAGCTCGCCATAATATTCGGTGGCGCCGCGGTGATCCGGAACCGCCGCCAGCGCCTCTCGATAATAGGTCTCGGCGGCGTCGTAGCGGCCGAGCTTGCGGTTGGCGAAGCCGAGATAGGTGAGGACGTCGGGATGCGGCCCGAACGTCGCTCGCGCGGCGGTGAGCGCTTCGATCGCCGCCTCATATTTGTGCTCGTTGATCAGGGCCACGGCATCGAGATAGGCGCGGTCCCCGCCGGCCGCGCTGGCGAAGAGCAGGCTCGGCCGGGTCTCGAGCCGGGCCTGGGGCGGAGCCCCCATCGCCGCGGTCAGCGCCTGGACGGCGCCGCCGATCTCGGCCGCCTTGGCGCAGGCGCCGGCGCACTTGTCCTGCATCGCCTTCAAGGCGGCAAGCTGTGCGTCGGCTTTCTCCTTCTCGCCGAGCTTGATGTAGGTGACTCCGAGCTCGCGGCGCGCCGGGACCAGGTCCTTGTCGGCCTTGATCGCCCGCTCGTAATATTTGCGCGAGCCCTTGAGGTCGTTGAGGCCGGCGGCGGCCATGCCGGCGAGGAAATTGGTGTTGGCATCGCCGGGCGCGACGCTGAGCACATGCTCGAAAGCCTTTTTCGCCTCCTGGTAGCGCTGCGCCTGCAGCGCCTCGATGCCCGTGCGATATTCGGCCGCCGGATCGTAGCGCGGCGCGCTCATGCTGGGCGCGCTGCTGCCCGAATTTCCGGGATTGGCGACCAGCGCCGTGGCACCGCCGAGCAAGGCGGCCGCCAGCAGAGTAACACGCGAAGTCCTGCCCATCGTCGAGCTCCCCTCGAAGAGACGAAAGCGGACATATCACGAGGCGCGCCCCGACGCCATTCTCGCCATCCCGGCGAGAGCCGGGCCCTCGCGACGAGACGAACGGCGGGTCTCACCGAGGCCCCGGCTTTCGCCGGGGTGACGGGAAGAGCTCAAGCCGATCAGCGGCAGCGGCGGCTGCTGATGACGTTGCGCTGGACGGTACGGCCGAGCAGCGCACCGATCGCGGCGCCCAGCACGGTGCCGGTGGTCCGGCTGCCGTGGCTGTCGATCGCACGGCCGGCGAGAGCGCCCGCGGCGCCGCCGACGATGAGGCCGGTGGTGCCGTTGGGCTTGCGGCAATAGGTCCGGCCGTTGGAACCACGCCAGGTCTTGCCATGATAGGTGGCATGCTGCGCGAAGGCGGGGACCGCCGGCAGCGCCGGGACGGTCAGGGTGGCGGCCGAAAGGGCCAGGA
This sequence comes from Sphingomonadales bacterium, assembly GCA_034668485.1. GTDB lineage: Bacteria > Pseudomonadota > Alphaproteobacteria > Sphingomonadales > Sphingomonadaceae > Allosphingosinicella. Next base: position 1,027 of record JAXDPG010000462.1, on the reverse strand, counting down.
TCATGTTACGCATTACAAACACTCCTTCTGCGGAAGGAGGGTCTAGGCCGAGTCCCTTGAGCCTCTCCTGAACCTGGTCGTTATCCCGGGTTCAGCAGCCGGATCAGCTATTTAGCGATCGTTCTTGCGGCTCCGATTGGCGTAAAGCAGCGCCGCGACGAGCGCTGCGGAGCCGATACCGATGGCGGCGCCGGCGACCAGATGCTTGGTCCGCTTCGGTCCCTCGCCGCCCTCCTGCGGGGCGGCTCCATCGCCGATGGCGGCGTCTTTGGGATAGGATGGCTGGCGGGACATGGTCGGGCTCCGTCGCTGTTCGCCTTTCCATCTAGTGACGGGCGGGCGCCGCCGCTAGCCCGCGGCCCGCTTGATTTAACCGGCCCCCGCCGCTACATGCGCGCCATTCCACATGCAGGGCCATCATAACCGGTGGCCTGCCTAAGCCAAGGCAAGGGCGGGTCTCTCGGCGCTGCAGAGGCATAACCGGAAGGAGACTTATCATGGCGTCACCCGACGTCACCATGCAGCAATTGCTCGAGGCCGGAGCGCATTTCGGCCACCAGACCCACCGCTGGAACCCCAAGATGAAGCCGTACATATTCGGCGACAGGAACGGGGTGCACATCATCGATCTCAGCCAGACCGTGCCGCTGTTCGCACGCGCTCTCGATTTCGTCCGTCAGTCGGTCGCCGCCGGCGGCAAGGTGCTGTTCGTCGGCACCAAGCGCCAGGCGCAGGATCCGATCGCCGAGGCGGCGCGCCGCTCGGGCCAGCATTTCGTCAACCATCGCTGGCTGGGCGGGATGCTCACCAACTGGAAGACGATCTCCAACTCGATCAAGCGCTTCAAGAGCCTCGAGGAGCAATTGAGCGGCGACACCGCCGGCCTCACCAAGAAGGAGGTGCTCCAGCTCACCCGCGAGCGCGACAAGCTCGAATTGAGCCTCGGCGGAATCCGCGAGATGGGCGGCCTTCCCGACGTCATCTTCGTGATCGACGCCAACAAGGAGGAGCTCGCGATCAAGGAAGC
>JAXDPG010000461.1:0-3458 GCA_034668485.1 Sphingomonadales bacterium | reverse complement strand
CCAGAAATCGGCGACGGCGCGCACCTCCTCGTCGGAAACGAACGGGCCGTGGACCCGGGCGATCTGCTTGCCGCCGGGCATGTAGAGCATGTCGCCCTTGCCGAGCAGCTGCTCGGCACCCTGCTCGCCGAGAATGGTGCGCGAATCGATCTTCGAGGTGACGGCGAACGAGATCCGAGTCGGCAGGTTCGCCTTGATGACGCCGGTGATCACGTCGACCGAGGGCCGCTGCGTCGCCATGATCAGGTGGATTCCGGCGGCGCGCGCCTTCTGGGCAAGGCGCTGGATGAGGAACTCGACCTCCTTGCCGGCCGTCATCATCAGGTCGGCGAGCTCGTCGACCACCACCACGATCTGGGGCAGGACCTCGTATTCCAATTCCTCCATCTCATATTTGGGCTGGCCGGTCTCCGGATCGTAGCCGGTCTGCACCCGCCGCCCGAGCGTCTGGCCCTTGGCCTTGGCCTCGCGAACCTTGGCGTTGAAGCTCGAGAGCTGCCGGACTCCGATCGACGCCATCATCCGGTAGCGCTCCTCCATCTGCTCGACGGTCCACTTGAGGGCGCGGATCGCCTTGGCGGGCTCGGTGACGACCGGTGCGAGCAGGTGGGGGATGTCGTCATACATGCTCAATTCGAGCATCTTGGGATCGATCAGGATCATTTTGCACTGCTCCGGCGTCAGCCGGTAGAGCAAGGAGAGGATCATGCAGTTGAGGCCGACCGACTTGCCCGAGCCGGTGGTGCCGGCGACGAGCAGGTGCGGCATCGGCGCCAGGTCGGCGACGACCGGATCGCCGGCGATGTTCTTGCCGAGCACGATCGGGAGCTGGGCGACCTGGTCCTCGAAGGCGTGGCTGGCGATCAGCTCGCTCAAGACGACCATTTCGCGCTTCGGGTTGGGAAGCTCGATGCCGATGACGCTTCGGCCGGGCACCGTGGCGACCCGCGCGGACAGAGCCGACATGTTGCGGGCAATGTCGTCGGCGAGCTGGATGACCCGGCTCGCCTTGATCCCGCTCGCCGGCTCGAGCTCGTACATGGTGACGACCGGGCCGGGCCGGACCTCGACGATCTCGCCCTTGACCGAGAAATCCTCGAGCACCGATTCGAGCAGCCGCGCATTGCGTTCGAGGCTGGCCTTGTCGAGCGCTCCACCGACCGGCGGCGGCGCCGGGGCCAGCAGCTCGAGGCCGGGCAGCTGGTAGGAGTCGCCGAGCGCGAGCGAGGCCTGGCGCTCGCGCAGCGGCCGCTTCGCCAGCGGCGGCGTGCGCACGCGATCGTTGATCACCGTCCGCGGCGGTTCTGCCGGGACGATCACCGGGGTCCGCGCCGGCCGGTTCGAAGGCTCGGGCAGATCCTCGGCCTCGCCGGCGCCGCCGCGTTCGCGCCGCGGCAGGCGGAGCGCCGCGATCCAGGCCCGTTCGTCCGAGCGCAGCCCCAGGCCGAACCAGCAGCAGGCGAGGCCGAGCGCTCCGCACAGGCCGACGGCGACGATCCGGAAGGGCTCGGCGATGCCGGGCTCGCCGATCGCGCCGAGGCCGAGATCGATCAGCCTGGCGAAGAACAGGCCGGCGGCGCCGCCCCAGCTCGCGGGCAGGCCGTTGACGGCGTCGCCGGCGAGCAGCGAGGCGCCGCCGCCGACCAGGGTGAGGCCGGCCAGGTTGAGGGCCAGCGACCGCAGCCAGCGAGTGCGCTCGGCGCCGGCGGCGATGCGCACGCCGATGATCAGGATCAGCGGCAGGAGCAGCGCGACGGGCGGTCCGAACAGGCTGAGCAGCAGGTCCGCGCTCCACGCGCCCGGAGCGCCGACCCAGTTCCGGACCGGCCCGGCGGCGGCGGTGTTGAGCGACGGATCGGTCGGCCGATAGCTGACCAGCGCCAGCAGCACGAGCAAGGCGAGGGCGCCGAACCCGCCGCCTATGGCCAGCGCCCAGCTGCGGCGCATGCCCTTCTTCACTCCCGACCGCCACTGCGCCAGCCTGACCTGACGGGCGCTCTGCGCTGCTGCTGAAGCCGCCATCCCCGTGCCCCAAATGTTCTGAGCCCGACAATGCGCCCGGCGGGAGTCTCCGGTCAAGCGCTTGGCGTTGCAGCTTTGCATCGGTAGGGCGGGAAAATCGTCAAGGGTCCTGACCCTAAGAGGTAAGCCATGGATCGCGCGGACGTCATCATCCTCGGCGGCGGCCTGATCGGCCTGACCCTCGCCGTCGCGCTCGACCGCCACGGGCTCTCGACGATCGTCGTCGACCCGGCCGATCCGGAACGGAATTCCGCTCCGGCCTTCGACGGCCGCGCCACCGCCGTCTCCAGCGCGTCATGGCGGATGCTCGAGGCGATCGGCCTCGCCCGCCGGCTGGACGGGGAAGGCTGCCCGATCCTCTCGATCCGCGTCAGCGACGGCCTTCGTCCGGGCGGCATCGTCTTCGACGCCGAAGAGGCGGACGATCCGCTCGGCATCATGGTCGAGAACCGGCGGCTTCGGCAGGTGCTTCGCGAAGCCGCGCTCGACGCGGGCGGAGTGAAGCTGCTGATGCCGGCCGAGGCGGCGGACATCGTCCGCGACTCATCGGGCGTACGGGTCGCGCTGGAGGACGGCCGTGTCGTGACCGCGCCCGTGCTCGTCGGCGCCGAGGGCCGCAACTCGCCGGCGCGCGAAGCCGCCAGCATCCCGATGGCGCGGTGGAGCTACGACCATGCGGCGGTGGTCCTCACCGTCGATCATGAGCGGCATCACGAAAATGCCGCTTACGAGATTTTCTACCCGTCCGGGCCCTTCGCCGTCCTGCCGCTGCTTCCCGGCACCCGATCCGCGATCGTCTGGTCCGTCCCGGCCGCCGATGCCGCGGCGGTGATCGACCTTCCGGACCGCGCGATGGCGCACGAGATCGTCAAGCGGATGGGCGGGTTCCTCGGCGAGGTGAAGCTCGCCGGGCCGCGCTGGAATTATCCGCTCGGCTTCCACCACTCGGCGACGATGACGGCGCAGCGGCTCGTCCTGGCCGGCGACGCGGCTCACGGCATCCATCCGATCGCCGGGCAAGGCCTCAATCTCGGCTTCCGCGACGTTGCCGCGCTCACCCAGGTGCTGGTCGAGGGCGCCCGGCTCGGCCTCGACCTCGGCGACGCCCAGCTGCTGTCGCGCTACGAACGCTGGCGAAGCCTCGATACGCTGACGGTGGCGGCCGCGACGGACGGGCTGACGCGGATCTACGGGATACCCGGCCGGGCCGCCTCCGCGATCCGCCGCTTCGGCATGGGCGTCGTCCAGCGGGTGGGACCGCTGAAGAGCCAGTTCATGGCCGAGGCGCGCGGCGAGAGCGGGGAGCTGCCGCTGCTGCTCAGGGGGCTGAGCATCTGAACCCGGCGTCGCCCCAGCGAAGGCTGGGGCACCAGCGGGTGAAGGTCGCCGGCGCCTTTCACCCTCCGTCATGCCAGCCTTCGCTGGCATGACGGATT
>JAXDPG010000460.1:0-6055 GCA_034668485.1 Sphingomonadales bacterium | reverse complement strand
GTTCCGGGCCACCTATAAGGAACTGGTCGAGACCAACACCACGCTCTCCGCCGGCAGCTGCACGCTCGCCGCCGAGCGCATGGCGGCACGGCTCAAGGCCGCCGGCTTCCCCGATTCCGACCTCCATCTGATCGTCGAACCCTCCCATCCGAAAGAGGGCAATCTCGTCGCCATCCTGCCCGGCGCCGATTCGAAGGCGAAGGCGATCCTGCTCCTCGCCCATATCGACGTCGTCGAGGCGAACCGCGCCGACTGGGCGCGCGACCCGTTCACCCTCGTCGAGGAAAACGGCTTCTTCTACGCCCGCGGGTCGTCCGACGACAAAGCCCAGGCGGCGATCTGGGTCGACACGCTCGCCCGCTTCAAGCGCGAGGGCTTCAGGCCGAAGCGCACGCTCAAGATGGCGCTGACCTGCGGCGAGGAGACCGCGGGCGCGTTCAACGGCGCCCAGTATCTCGCCGCCCATGAGCGGACGCTGATCGATTCGGAATTCGGCCTCAACGAAGGCGCGGGCGGCCTGCTCGGCGAGGACGACAAGCCGATCGTGCTCAACATCCAGGCGGGCGAGAAATTCCCCCAGAATTACCGGCTCGAAGTCACCAATCCCGGCGGCCACAGCTCGCGTCCGGTCCGCGAGAACGCCATCTACCGGCTCGCCGACGCGCTGGTGAAGCTTCGCGCTTACGATTTCCCGGTCGAGTCGAACGAAGCGACCCGCGGCTATTTCGGAGCGATGGCGAAGCTCCTCCCCGGCCCTTCCTCCCCGGCCATGGCCGCCTTCGCCGCCAATCCCGCCGATGCCGCCGCCGCCGCGACGCTCGCCGCCGCCGATCCGGCCTGGAACGCGATCCTGAGAACGACCTGCGTCGCCACCATGATCGACGGCGGCCACGCCACCAACGCGCTGCCGCAGCGGGTGCGCGCCAACGTCAATTGCCGGATCTTCCCCGGCACCAGCGTCGAGCAGGTCCGCCAGGCGTTGGAGCGCGTCGTCGCCGATCCTCAGGTGAAGATCACCACGCTCGAGACCCGCAGCGAGATCTCCCCGCCCCCGCCGCTCACCGAGAAGGTGCTGGGGCCGGCGCGCAAGGTCGCGGCCGAAATCTTCCCCGGCGTCCCGCTCGTCCCGCTGATGTCGGCGGGCGCCACCGACGCCGCCTTCCTGACTCCGGCGGGAATCCCGACCTACGGCCTCTCCGGCATCTTCGCCGACAAGGAGGGCAGCCACGCCCACGGCCTCGACGAGCGCATCCGCATCAAGTCGCTGATGGATGGCCGCGAATATCTCTACCGGCTGGTCAAGGCTTACTCGGCGAAATGATCTGCCTGCCCTAAGCCGATCTTAACCATCTTCGCCTAGCCTCGGCCGGATGGAGATCGTCCGGGTCCCGAAGCGGCGCGCCTTCGGCCTCGCCTCAGCGGGGCTGCTCGGACTGTGCCTGCCCGCCGCGGTGCCGGCCGCGACGCCCGGCTGGCTCGCCCCCGACACCGTCTCGGGAACGATCGACCTGCGCCTCGCCGGCGCCGACGGCGAGCCCTCCTGGACCGACGGCGGCTTCGGCAAGGCGCGGTTCGGCGGCGCCCGCGACGGCGACCTCCGCCTGAAGCCGGCGCTCGCCGAGACGGAGCTGGTCTGGCGACCGCCGCTCGGCTGGGACCTGACCGGCACGCTCGCCGTCGCCGCCCAGCACGAGCAGGACTTGCCCGTCGACCTGATCGAGGCGTTCGTTGCCTGGAAGCCGGTGCCGCGCGGGCCGATTCGGGTCTCGGCCCGGGCGGGCCTGATGTGGCCGCCGGTATCGCTCGAGCAGGAAGGGCCGGCCTGGGCGGTGACGGACATGATCACGCCGTCGGCGATCAACAGCTGGATCGGCGAGGAGGTGAAGCCGGTCGCTCTCGAGGGAAGTGTGAGCCGCCCGTTCGGCGGCCAGCGCGTCTCCGCCACCCTGGCCCTGTTCGGAGTCAACGACACCGCCGGCACCCTGCTCGCCTTCCGCGGCTGGGCGATGCACGATCTGAAGGCCGGCGCCTTCGGCCGCCAGCCGCTGCCGCCGCTCAACGAGTTCATGCTCCTCGCCCAGGCGCCGGCGACCCGGCCGGCGATCGAGCTCGACGACCGTCCCGGTTTCTACGGCAAGCTCGCCTGGTCGCCCGCCGCGCCCTTGCTGATCGAGGCCTTCTATTACGCCAATCGCGGCGACCCCGAAATGGCCACGCCCACCCTGCAATGGGGGTGGAACACCCGCTTCCTTCATCTTGGCGTCCGCGCGGATCTGGACGCGCATACCCGCCTCCTCGCCCAGGCGCTCACCGGCACCACCGAGATGGGGATCGAGGAGAATGGGCATTACTGGGTCCAGACAAGCTACCGCGCCGCCTATCTGCGCGCCACCCGCGAGATGGGCGACCTTGCCCTGAGCGGCCGCCTCGATCTGTTCGGCACGAGCGAGCGCGGCTCGCAGATGAGCCGCGAGGAGAGCGAGAGCGGCTGGGCGCTGACCGGCGCCGGCCGCCTGCGCCTGTCCGACGAGGCGGCCCTGCTCGTCGAGGGCCTCCACATCGACAGCCGCCGGGAAGCCCGGGCGCGGACCGGGGTCGCCCCGAACCAGGCGCAAAACGTCGTTCAGCTGGCCGTGAGGCTGACGCTGTAGAAATAGAAAACCCTCTCCCGCTTTCCGCGGGAGAGGGGTTTGGGCCGATGCTTACCGCTTTTTCATCCCTTCGGGCGCAGGGTCGCACGATGCGCGCCCTCGCCTTCCTCGCCCTCGCCGTCTCGGCCTGGCCGGCCGCCGCCGCCGAGCTCGTCGTCGAGCTGCGCACGCCTTCCGGCCAGCCCGTGCCCGACGCCGTCGTCAGCCTCTATCCCGGCGGCCGGCCGGCGCCGTTCGGCCCGGCGCGCGGCCCGTATCAGATCGCCCAGCGCAACACCCAGTTCCAGCCGTTCGTTTTGATCGTCCCGGTCGGCGGCCAGATCGCCTTTCCCAATTACGACAGCTTCCGCCACCACGTTTACTCTTTCTCCCCCGCCAAACGCTTCGAGTTGAAGCTCTACGCCCGCGAGCAGGACCGTACGGTGCGCTTCGACCAGGCCGGGGTGGTCGCTTTGGGTTGCAACATCCACGACCAGATGACCGCCTTCGTGATGGTCTCCGACACCGGCCTCGCCGCGAAGAGCGATGCCGCCGGCCGGATCGTCTTCGCCGACGTCCCGCCCGGCCCTGTCACCGCCCGCCTCTGGCACCCCTGGCTGCGCGAACCCGGCAACCGGGCCGAGCTGCGCTGGACCCTGCCGGCGCGCGGCAGCCAGCGCCACGCGATGACGGTCCAGCTCCGGCCGCCGCCGCGTCCGGGCGCGGCCTATTGAGCGCGCTCATGTTCCGGCACATCCGCACCCGGCTCGCCGTCCTCTACGCCGGCCTGTTCGCGCTCGCTTTGAGCCTGGTCGCGGCCGCCCTCTACGTCGTCGTCGCCCGCACTGTCGAGAATCAGGTGCGCAGCGAGCTGGTGGCCAGCTCGACCGTCTTCGACCGTTTATGGGCGATGCGCTCGCGCGAGCTCGGCAACGCCGCCGGGGTGCTCGCCCGCGACTTCGGCTTCCGCGAGGCGGTGGCGACCGGCGACCCGCGCACCGCCGCCTCCGCGCTCGTCAATCTCAGGGCCCGGCTCGGCCTGCGTATGGCGTTCATCGTCAACGTTGACGGCAGCGTCGTCGGCATCGACGATCCCCGGCTCCGCCGCGACGGCGGCGCCTTGTGGGCGGCGCTGGACCGGGGCCAGACCAGCGGCGTCGCCAGCCTGGGCGGAGTGCCGCACCAGGTGGTCGCCGCGCCGATCATGTCGCCGACACTGACCGGCTGGGTCGTGTTCGCGACTCCGCTGGGGGCGAGCGAGATGCGGTCGTTCGAGCAGCTGTCCGCCATTCCGATCACCGCGAGCGTGCTGGACCGCCGCGCCGTCGAGGCGAGCCTGGCCACCGGCCGTCCGGGCAAGCTCAGCGCTCCCGACGGGGTTTCGATCGCGCTTGCCAAGCCGCTCGGCCGGATGGGCGAGGGCGCACCGGCGGTGCTTCTGCTTCGCTATCCGGTCGCCCGCGCGATGGCGGCCTGGCTGCCGCTCCAGCTGGCGATGGCGGCGACCGGCCTCATCGGCCTGCTGCTGCTGGTGTTCGGCTCGTGGCGGCTGTCGCTGTCGATCACCAAGCCGATCTCCGCCCTCGATCAGGCGGCGCAGCTGATGGAGGAGGGGCAGATCGTCGAGGTCGAGGTCGGCACCGAGGACGAGATTGGCCGGCTGGCGCGAAGCTTCAACAAGATGGCCACCGGCATCGCCGAGCGCGAGCGGCGCATCGCCCAGCTCGCCTTCAACGACAGCCTTACCGGCCTCCCCAACCGCGCCTTCTTCCGCCAGCAGCTCGACCTCGAGCTGCAGCAGGCGCGGCACCGCGGCGGCGGAGTCGTCCTGTTCTGCCTCGATCTCGACGGTTTCCGCGGGATCAACGACACGCTCGGCCACAGCGTCGGCGACGATCTGCTTCGCCTTGTCGCGGGCCGGCTCCAGGCCAGCCTCGGCGACGCTCTCACCGCCCGCCTCGGCGGCGACGAGTTCGCGATCCTGCTCGACCGCGGCCATGCCGATCCGGGCGCGGTCGCGCAGCGCCTGATCGCCGCTCTGGCCGAGCCCGCCGAAGTCCGCGGCCACAAGCTCGCGGTCACCGCCAGCGTCGGCATCGCGCTCGGCCCGACCGACGGCGCCGACGGCGACACCCTCTTGAAGAATGTCGACCTCGCGCTCGCCCGCGCCAAGGAGGAGGGCCGCGCCACCTACCGCTTCTTCGAGGCCGAGATGAATGCTCGCGCCCAGCAGCGCCACCAGCTCGAGACCGATTTGAGGCGCGCCATCGCCGAGGGCGAGTTCGAGCTCCATTTCCAGCCTTTGTTCGATCTCGACACCCACCGCATCGGCTCGTTCGAGGCGCTGCTGCGCTGGAACCACCCGCGCCGCGGCCAGGTCCCGCCCGCCGAGTTCATCCCGGTCGCCGAGGAGACCGACCTGATCGTGCCGATCGGCAATTGGGTGATCCAGGAAGCGTGCCGGCAGGCCCGTGCCTGGCCCGAGGACGTGCGCGTCGCGGTCAACGTCTCCTCGGTCCAGTTCCGCCGCCCGGGACTCCAGAACGTCATCCTCCAGGCGCTCGCCGCCAGCGGCCTCGAACCCAGGCGACTCGAGGTCGAGATCACCGAGTCGATCTTCCTCGAGAGTCTCGATTCGACCCTTGCCGTCCTCCACGCCCTGCGCGCGCTCGGAGTCCGAATCGCGCTCGACGATTTCGGCACCGGCTATTCGAGCCTCAGCTATCTGCAGAGCTTCCCGTTCGACAAGATCAAGATCGACCGCTCCTTCATCGAGCAGTTGCTGACCCGCTCCGGCGCCTCGGCGATCGTCCGGGCGATCACCGACCTCGCCCGGGCGCTGGGCATGGAGACCACCGCCGAGGGCGTCGAGGATTCGGAGCAGCTCGCCTTGTTGCGGCGCCACGGCTGCACATCGGTGCAGGGCTATCTGTTCAGCCGGCCGGTCGACGCGAAGGCGGCGAAGGCGCTGGTCGACGCTTCCAGGGGCGCCCGCGCCGCCGCCTGACGGCGCCACGCTTCGACGCTGCCCGGCCACGGCCCGCCCCGGTTCATGCGGCGGGACGAGCCCGAAACGCCGCGAAATTCATTGTAGGGGTGATATGAAACAGCAAACCCCCTCGCTCGCCCGCGCCGCCGCGCTTCTCCTTGCCGCCGCCGCGCTCCCACTGACTCCTTCGTTCGCGCAGGAAACGCAGCCGCCGGCCGACCCGCCCGTCGCCGAAACGACGAGCCCGCCCGCCGAGGTGCCGGGCCCGGCCGTGCCGGTGCAGACCGCTCCGGCGCAGGTCGAGACGACCGCGCCGGCGCCGGTGACGGAGACGGAGGCCACCGCGCCGCCGGCCCGCGCCCGCACCACGACGACCCGCCGGACCACGACCCGGACCATTGCGCGCGCGCCGGTGAGCGTCGTCGCCCCGGCCCCG
>JAXDPG010000459.1:0-3375 GCA_034668485.1 Sphingomonadales bacterium | reverse complement strand
GCGGTCTTCCTTGCCGGCGGCGCGGGCCCATTCGTAGACGGGGCGGGTCATGCCGGTCTCGATCAGGCCGGGGCAGATGGCGTTGACCCTTATGTTCGCGCCGGCGAGCTGGGTGGCGGCCACCCGGACGAGGCTGATGACTCCGGCCTTCGATGCCGAATAAGCGGGGCCGCCGGCGCCGGCGCGAAGGCCGGCGACGCTGGCCGTGCAGACGATCGAGCCTTTGCCATTCTCCTTCATCGGCGGCGCGGCATATTTGATCGCCAGCGAGGGGCCGATCAGGTTGACCCGGAGGATCTCCTGCCAGTCGGCGACCTCCTGCTCGAACAGCGAGGCGAGGCCGCCCGAGATGCCGGCATTGGCGAAGAAGATGTCGAGGCCGCCGAAACGCTCGAGCGCGGTCTGGACGAGGTCCTGAACGTCGTCCTCATTGCCGGCATCGGCCTGGACGCCGAGGGCGGCGTCGCCGATTTCGGCGGCGGTCTCGTCCTGGCCCTTCAAGTCCGCGCAGATCACTCGAGCGCCTTCCGCGGCGAAGCGGATCGCGCTGGCCCGGCCGATGCCCGAGCCGGCGCCGGTGATTATAGCGATCTTGTCGGCGAGTCTCATGGCTTTACCCCGTCATTGCGAGGAGCGTAGCGACGAAGCAATCCCGCGGGCGGAGGCGCAGCACTGGATTGCTTCGCTTCGCTCGCAATGACGGCTTAGAGGCCTACTCCGGTGGTGCTCCCCCCATCTACCACGATCGCCTGGCCCGTCACGAACGTAGACGCATCGCTCGCCAGGAACACGGCCGCGCCGGCGATTTCGTGGGGCTCGCCGATGCGCTGCAACGGGGTGTGGGCGGTGACCATCTTGAGGGTCTGCGGGTTTTCCCACAGCGCCCGGGCGAAGTCGGTGCGGATGAGGCCGGGGGCGATGCAATTGACCCGAACCTGATGGGGGCCGAACTCGGCGGCGAGGTTGCGGGCGAGCTGGAAGTCGGCCGCCTTGGAGATGTTGTAGGCGCCGATTACGGCCGAGGCCTTGAGGCCGCCGATCGAGCTGACGATGACGATCGAGCCCGATTTGCGCTCGATCATCTCGGGGACGACCATCTGGATCAGCCAGTGATTGGCGATGACGTTGTTCTCGAGGATCTTGCGGAACTGGTCGTCGGTGATCCCGCCCATCGGGCCGTAATAAGGGTTGGAGGCGGCGTTGCAGACGAGGATGTCGATCCGGTCCAGTTGGCGGCGGGTTTCGTCGACGAGGTTCTGCAGGGCTTCCTTGGACGAGATGGAGGCAGGGACGACGATGGCGGCGCCGGGGTGCTTCGCGTTGATCGCGTCGGCGACCTCCCGGCAGGCCGCTTCCTTACGGCTGGAGATGACCACCTTCGCGCCCTGGTCCGCCATCGCCTCGGCGATCGCCCGGCCGATGCCGCGCGAGGAGCCGGTGATGACCGCGACTTTGCCGGTGAGGTCGAAGAGGGACATAATGTTCTCCGTCACTTAGTGCTCGGTGCCTGGCACCGAACTCGCGTTTTTCCGATATCGGACTCGAAGGGCGGCATCGCTTTCTCGTCTCGTCATTCCGGCGGAGGCCGGAATCCATGAACGCGGCGCGGCAACTCTGGCTCGAGGGCGCTCATCGATCCCGGACCAAGGTGCGGGATGACGTTTCTTCCCCGTTCATCCGAACACCACCACCGACCTTGCCGAATCTCCCCGTTTCATTCGCTCGAAGCCCTCGTTGACCCGTTCGAGCGGGATCGTCTCGGCGACGATCGAGTCGAGGTCCAAGAGGCCGCGCAGGTAGAAATCGACCAGGCGGGGGATGTCGACCGGGAACCGGTTGGCGCCCATGAAGGCGCCCTGCAGCTTCTTGCCCGAGAGCAGGTCAAGCGCTCCGAGGCCGACCTTCTCATTGAGCGGCATCATTCCGAGGATGGTGGCGGTGCCGCCGCGCCTCAGCGACTTGACGGCGAGTTCGGCCGAGGCGGGGCGGCCGACCGCCTCGATCGCATGGTCGACCCCGCCTTTGGTCATCTCGACGATCTCGGCCGCGGCGCCTTCCGCCAGCGCATCGACGACGTCGGTGGCGCCCAGCTTTCTCGCCAGCTCGCGTTTCTCGGGCACCGGATCGGCGGCGATGATGCGGCCGGCGCCGGCGATGCGGGCGGCGTTGACCGCGGCAAGGCCGACCCCGCCGCAGCCGATCACCGCCACGGTCTCGCCGGGGACGAGCTTGCAGGCGTTGAAGATGGTGCCGGCGCCGGTCGTCACCGCGCAACCGATCACGGCGGCCCGGTCGAGCGGCATGTCCCTGCTGATCGCGACGCAGGCATGCTCGTGGACCAGCATCGCCTCGGCGAAACCGGAAAGGTTGAGCATCTGGTTGACCGCGCTTCCGTCCTCGGCGGTGATCCTGGGCGCGGAGCCGCGGGCCCGGCGGGTGTCGCCGCCGGGGCAGAGCGACATCCGCCCGGTCACGCAATATTCGCAATGGCCGCAAAAGGCGGAGAGGCAGGTCACGACAGGGTCGCCGACCTTCACCGTCCGGACCTCGCTGCCCACGGCCTCGACGATTCCCGCCGCCTCGTGGCCGGGGATGCAGGGGAGGGGGTGGGGGTAGGTGCCCTCGATGAAGTGGAGGTCGCTGTGGCACAGGCCGCAGGCGGCGGTCCGGATGAGGACTTCGCGCGGGCCGGGGGCGTCGAGCTGCGCCTGCTCGACGGTGAGCGGGGTGCCGGGGACGCGGAGGAGCGCGGCTTTCATAGGACGCCACCCCGGACTTGATCCGGGGTCCATGAGCGCTGGGGTGCGAGAATTGGTCCGGCCGTGTTCATGGGTCCCGGCTTTCGCCGGGATGACGCAGCGTGCTTCCACCCGCTCTCACACCGCATGTTTGGAAAACTCGATGCGGGCGATGGCGCGGTTGTGGACCTCGTCCGGCCCGTCGGCGAGGCGCAGGGTGCGGATCCCGGCCCAGCTCTTGGCGAGCTCGAAATCCTGGGAGACTCCGGCGCCGCCATGGGCCTGGACGGCGTCGTCGATGATCCGAAGCGCCATGTTGGGCGCGTAGACCTTGATCATCGCGATCTCGGCCGCGGCGGCCTTGTTGCCGGCCTTGTCCATCATGTCTGCAGCCTTGAGGCAGAGGAGGCGCGACATGTCGATGTCGATCCGCGCCGCGGCGACCCTTTGCTCCCAGACCGAATGCTCCATCAGGCGCTTGCCGAAGGCGGTTCGGGTCTGGAGGCGCTTGACCATCGCCTTGAGCGCCTCCTCGGCGACCCCGATGGTGCGCATGCAATGGTGGATCCGGCCGGGTCCGAGCCGCCCTTGCGCGATCTCGAAGCCGCGGCCCTCGCCGAGCAGCATGTTGGAGGCC
>JAXDPG010000458.1:0-3324 GCA_034668485.1 Sphingomonadales bacterium | reverse complement strand
GGCGGCCGAGACGCGGGAACCGGGCGGGCGCCGCACCGCGTCCGCCGGGCCGTTGCAGGCGCGGCTCGACGCCTCCGCGCACGTCGCGCGGCTGCAGGCGCAGTCCGATTTGCTGAACCGGCGCCTCTCCGGGCCGACGGTGATCCAGGCCTATTTCGAGGCCCCGCATCCCAGCGAGACGAGCCTCGTCCGCCAATATGTCGAGCAAGCCGAGCCCGATCTCCTGGGCGAATTCGAGGCGGCGGGCGCCGGACCCGCGCCGATCTATCTCTACGACTGGATGGACGACCGGCTGCACATGACGATGCACGACATTTACGACTGGGACGATGCCCGGAACGGGGGCGGGCAAGCGATGGACGACGAGCCGCCCCAGGGCTTCGTCCCGCAGGATCTGGGTCACCCGGAAGCGCCGCAGACCCTCATCGGCCAGGAGCCCCAAACGCAACAAGTCGGACCACAGCAGCCCCACGTTCAGCAGCCCGGTCTTCAGCAGGCCGACGTCCAGGATCAGGGGCAGCCGGACGAGGCGCCCGCTTGGCAATGGCTGGTCGGAACCGTCCAGGCCGGCCCCGACGGCGGCGTCTATGTGGACACTCCCGATCGAACCTATTGGCTCAACTCGGAAGAAATTTTCGAGCCGGGCACGCAGATCTATTTCCTCTGGTCCGCCGCCTGGCCCGACTGGGCCTATTCGCCGCAGCGGGTGACGCCGGCGCTCGAGGACCAGCCGCCGCCGCAGCAGCTTGAGCCCGAGCGTACGGTGCCTCACTCCCCGATCGAGCAGGCGGCGGCGAGCGCGTGGGTGAAGCAGATGAAGGTCACGCGCAAGCACGTGATCCAGATAATATCCGCCTCGACCGGGGCGGACCCGGAATCCGCACGCGAATATCTCGACAATTGGAATGCCTCCGGCGAGGGCGAGGCGATCGCGCTCGAAGAGGTCGGCTGGAACATGGGGGGGTATCAGGCGGCCGGCAGCCAGCCGGACGAGCCGCAGTCCGCCCCGACCAGCATGACCATCACGCTCGCCGGGCAGAGCATCGAAGCCCGCATCCTGAACGACGGCGGCGGCTACCATCTCATCCTCGAGCATCCCCACCGCAACGACGTCATCATCCGCCAGCGCCGCCCCGATGCGACGACCTCCATCGGCCAGGGCATGGCCAACTGGGCCGCCCTGGGCCGGGAGCTGGGACGGGCGGGGGTCGGAAAGGCCATCCGGGTGCCCGAGGTCGAAGCGGATGCCGACGCCTACATCGTCGAGAAGGTGGAGGGCACGGTGGATGCGCTCGAAATGTGGAATCGTGCCAGCCAGCTGCCCCCGCACAGCGACGAGGCCCGGATGTTGTGGGCAAGGCTGACCGCGATCCGCACGATCATCCAGGCGAACCGGGCGGCGATGCAGGAAAGGCGTCCGGAATCCTTTCCGGACTTCCGGCCCGCCAACGTCGGGTTCAGGTCCGACCGGCCCGAACTGATCTACATCGATTTCGACCAGCAAGGGGAGGTCAAGGACGAAGAGGATTTGCTCGACCAGATTCGCCAGTGGGCGGGTCAGCGTTATGCGCAGGATCCGGGCGGCGCCAGAGCCGTCGACAAGAGGTTCGAGGCCTGGCTGCTCAACCAGGGCTGAAGCGATGTCGCCGCCCTGACGACGAGCGAGGCGGAGCAATTTCGAGCAGGAGGCACGGACGCCGCGGGCAACAGGCCGTCCCCGCAGCGGACGACGCTGCGGCAGGCGATCGCGGTCGGGTCCATTGCGGACACGCCCCCGGTGCGGCACTTCGCCTTCATGGACCCGCCCGGACAGGATTCCGATACCCTCCGCTTCACCGCGCCGCTCAGCGTCTGGCGGACCGAGAAATATGGCGACATCGGCTATGTGACGATCGAGGGCTCGGCCGCCGAGGCGATCGCGGCGCACGAGCTGGTGCGACGGCTCGAGCTCGGCCGGCGGCGCGGCTTCGGCTCGGTCAAGGTCGAGGCGGCGATCGGCGCCAGCCGCTGGTCGACCTCGGTCTTCCCCCAGAAGGGCGGGGGGTGGTTCCTGCCGGTCAAAAAGGCCATCTGCCGGGAGGAGGGCCTGGCGGCCGGCGACGACGTGGCGGTGCGGCTGGAGCTGCTCTAGGGGCATTCCGCATCGCCCCTGTCCTGGACGAAGCGCAAGGGTAAGCGAAATCGCTTTCGCTTGATCCGGACCGTTGCGCGGCGGCCGGCCCGGTGACAGGCTGCGATGGATGGCGCTGACGGCACGGCTGAAAGCGGGGGAGACCCTGGGCGACCGGGTGATCAAGGTCGATCACGCGGGCGAGCATGGCGCCGTCTGCATCTACCGAGCGCAGCGCTGGCTGGCGCGCTGGCGGGCGCCCGAGATGGTGGCCGAACTCGACTCCTTCCTGGCGCATGAGCGCGGCCACCGCCGGCGCTTCGCCGCCGAGCTCGAGCGCCGCGGCCAGCGCCGCTGCCGAAGCTATTCGTGGTGCGGCCTCGGCGGTTTCGTGCTCGGGGCGGTGACCGGCCTCGCCGGCCGGCAGGCGATCGCCGCCACCACCGTCGCGATCGAGCGGGTCGTCCTGAGGCACATGCACGAGCAGCTTGGAGCCCTCGCAGGCTGCGACCCCGAGGCCGCGGCGGCCCTGCGCTGGACGATCGCCGAGGAACAGGAGCATCACGATCTCTCGGCGGCGAGGCTGGCGGCCGGCGGCGTCTGGCCGAAGCTGATCGATCCGGTCGTCGCGGCTTCCACCGAAGGCGTCATCTGGCTCGGCATGCGCCTCTAGCGTCCCCCGTCATCCCGGCGAAAGCCGGGATCCACCGCCCCGTCCTACGCGAAGGCCGGTGATTGCGGATCGGGCCTAAGACGGTGCAAGCGGTCGGCCGCCGCCGCGGCGTCCCCGCTCGTCAGCCTACCAGCGGCGCCAGCGCCGATCCCAGTTGGTCCAGCGGCCCGACTGGCGCGCCCGGGCCAGCTCGCGCCGGCATTCGCGGAGCTCGCTATAATATTGGCGGCGGTTCTCGGCGCGGCGCAGCTCGCGGCGGCATTCGCGCCGCTCCTGCCGCACTTCGCGGTTCCGGTAGCCGGAGCGCTGGGCGTCGACGGCCACCGTCGGCAAGGCGGTGGCGACGAGGCCGAGGGCCAGGATCAGTTTACGCATCTACTCTTCTCCTCTCGAAGCGGACCTGCGGCACAGAATGGGTCCGCCCACCCCAACCCCGCAGCGATGCGCCTCGTTGCCCGCCGCCGGGCGCCTCGGCGCGGCCGCCGCCCGCTTCGCCGCCTCGGCTTGCCGCCATCGAGGAAGACGCCGGCGCGCGGCCCCC
>JAXDPG010000457.1:0-2790 GCA_034668485.1 Sphingomonadales bacterium | reverse complement strand
GTCTATGCCCAGCCGATCGGAATCGCCATCACCCGCGACGGCCGGCGCGCCTTCGTCGCCCTCGGCCGTGCGAAGCTGGTCGCCGAGGTCGATCCGGAGACGCTCCGGATCGTCCGCACCTTCCCGGTCGGCTGGCGGGCGTGGAACCTGGCCCTGTCGCCCGACGAGAAGCGTCTCTACACCGCCAACGGCCTCAGCGGCGACGTCACCGCCATCGATCTGGTGGCGAACAAGCCGGTCGGGACGCTGGCGCTGGGCGGGAAGCCGTGGGGGATCGTTGCCGCGCCATGAGAAATTTCGCGTTTGCGATGCTCCTCCTCGTCATACCCGCCATTGCGGGGGTCCCGCCGGCCGAGGCCGCGGCCGCTCCCCGCGTCCTGCGCGTCTGCGCCGATCCCAACAACCTGCCTTTCTCCAACGACAGACGCGAAGGCTTCGAGAACAAGCTGGTCGAGCTGGTCGCAACGGAGCTCCACGCCACCGTCGCTTACACCTGGTGGGCGCAACGGCGCGGCAACGTGCGCGAGACCCTGAACGACGGCCAGTGCGACCTCATCCCCGGCGTCGGCGCCAGCCTCGAGATGCTCGCCACCACCCGGCCTTATTATCGCTCGACCTACGTCGCCGTGACTCGCGCCGACCGCGGCCTCGACATCGCCTCGTTCGACGATCCACGCCTGTCCGAGCTGAAGATCGGAGTCTCGATGATCGGCGACGATTTCAACAACACGCCGCCCGCGCACGCGCTGACGAGGCGCGGCATCGTCGACAATGTCCGCGGCTACATGGTCTATGGCGACTATGCGCGCCCGGCCCCCCAGGCGGACATCGTCGAGGCGGTCGCATCGGGCGAGATCGACGTCGCCTTCGTCTGGGGCCCGGTGGCCGGCTATTTCGCCGCCCGCTCGCCGGTGCCGCTCGCGGTGAGGCCGATGACGCCGCGCTTCGACGGACCGCAGCGGCCGATGGTGTTCGACGTCTCGATGGGCACGCGCAAGGAAGATCGAGCCCTGCGCGAGGAAATCGAGGGCGTGCTCGCCCGCCGGGAGCGGGACGTGAAGGCGCTGCTCGCAAGCTACCACGTACCCCTGGTCGAGGACGGGCCGTGAACGTCGACGAGACGCTGGCCGCCTCGGTCCGCGACCCGCGGCTGATGCAGGCCGGCCTGGCTCTGGCCGAAGGGCAGCTCGCCGTCGCCGAGCGTCTGCTCCGCTCCCATCTCAAGGAGAAGCCGACCGACATCGCCGCGATCCGGATGATGGCCGAGCTGGCCGGCCGCCTCGGACGCTACGCCGACGCCGAGCACCTGCTGCGCCGGGCGCTCGAGCTCGCGCCCGGCTTCACCGCCGCCCGCGCCAACCTCGCGACGGTCCTCTACCGCCAGAACCGCCCGGCCGAGGCGATCGAAATGCTCGACACCCTGCTCGACGGCGAATCGGTCAATCCCGCCCATCAGAACCTCAAGGCGGCCGCGCTCGGGCGGATCGGCGGCTATGAGGAGGCGATCGATCTCTACGCCGCCGTCCTCGCCCGCTTCCCCGACCAGCCCAAGGTGTGGATGAGCTACGGCCACGTCTTGAAGACCGTGGGCCGGCTGCAGGACGGGATCGCCGCCTACCGCCGCGCGCTGGCGGTCGCGCCCAGCCTCGGCGAAGTCTGGTGGAGCCTCGCCAACCTCAAGACGGTCCGGCTGGACGCCGCCGACGTGGCCGCGATGACCGCCGCGCTGGCGGCGCCGGACCTGTCGCGCGAGGACCTCTTCCATCTCCATTTCGCGCTCGGCAAGGCGCATGAGGATGCCGGCGATCGAGAGCGCGCGTTCCATCATTACAGCGAAGGCAATCGTCTGCGGCGGGCCGCGATCGCCTATGATGCCGACGACACCCGCCGCCGCGTCGACCGCGCCACTACCATGTTCACCCCTCCCTTCTTCGCCGCCCGCGACGGCTGGGGCTGCCCGGCGCCGGACCCCATCTTCATCCTCGGCATGCCCCGCTCCGGCTCGACCTTGCTCGAGCAGATCCTCGCCAGCCACGCCGAGGTCGAGGGGACGATGGAGCTTCCGGATCTGCCCGCGCTGGTGAAGCGCCTCAGCGGCCGCGCGCGCAGGTCGGACGAGGGCGCCTATCCCGAAATTCTGGCGGAGCTCGGTGCGGAGGATGCGCGCTCGCTCGGCGAGGAATATCTGGAGCGGGCGCGGATCCACCGGCGGACGGACAAGCCCTACTTCATCGACAAGATGCCCAACAATTGGCCCCATGTCGGTCTCATCCGCCTGATCCTGCCCAACGCGAAGATGATCGACGCCCGCCGCCACCCGCTCGACTGCGGCTTCTCCAACTTCCGCCAGCATTATGCCCGGGGCCAGGGGTTCAGCTATTCGCTGACCGACATGGGCCGTTATTACGCCGACTATGTCCGGCTGATGGCGCATTTCGACCGGGTGCTGCCGGGCCGGGTCCACCGGGTCATCCACGAGCGGCTGGTCGAGCATCCCGAGCGGGAGATAAGGGCGCTGCTCGATTTTCTGGGCCTGGCCTTCGACCCGGCCTGCCTCAGCTTCCACGAGAATCCGCGTGCCGTGCGGACTCCGAGCTCGGAGCAGGTGCGCCGGCCGATCAACCGAGAGGGGATGGACCAGTGGCGGCCCTACGAAGCCCATTTGGGGCCACTGAAGGAGGCGCTCGGTCCGGTGCTCGACGCCTACCCGGACGCGCCGGAATAACCCCTCTCCCGCTTTCGCGGGAGAGGAGGGGCCCACCGCCGCAGGCGGTGGGAGGTGCGGGTCTT
>JAXDPG010000456.1:0-4736 GCA_034668485.1 Sphingomonadales bacterium | reverse complement strand
GCGGTCGCCGGCTTCGCTTCCGCGGCCGGCGGAGGCGCCGCCGCCGGCGGCCGCTGCTTGGGCACGCAGCTGGCGAGGACGACCATGGCCGTGACCAGCAGCCAAGGTTTCGGAAGTTTCACAAGTTTCGGCTTCCCAGGAGCGGGAAAGATCCCCCTGCCCGCCACTCTCCTCAGTCCGCTTCGTCGGTCTCGACGAGCAGCCAGTTCGGATCGGCCGTGCCGAGGCTGCGGCGGAAGGTCCAGACGTCGTGGGTCGGGATCGCGTCGCTCAACGTGCCGGCGATAACCTTGCCGTCGCGGTCGCGGGTGACGGCGGCGATGTCGGCGTCGAAGCGGACGTCGACCTCGGCGGTGCGGCCGGACAGGCGCGCGTCCTGGATGACCGCGCGCTCGATCTGGACGAGGCGATTGTCGAGCTGCTCGCCGGCGGCCTCGCGCGCGGCGATCGCCGCCTCGAAGGAAGCCAGGACGTCGCCGGCGACGAGGTGGCCGAGCTCCTCATGGTCGCCGCGCCAGAAGGCTTCGAGGATCATCCTGTAGGCGGCCTGGGCGCCTTCGAGGAAGCGGCCGACATCGAACGCCGGATCGGCGCCGACGATGGCGCGGATGCCCGGAGTCGCCGGCTCCTCGTAGACGAAGCCGCCCGCTTCGGGCCGCTCGACGGCGGCGTCGGCGGTGGGAGCCGCGTTATCGGGGGCGGTGCCCGTCTCTGCGGGGCGAAGGATCGGCTGCTGCTCGTGGCCGGTGCGGCGGCCGAGCACCGAGTAGAGCCTCAGGCCGACGAACAGGGCCACCATCGCCAGGAGGACAATCTCGGTCACTAGGATCTCCGAACTCAACGAGCCCTTACATAGGCCGTTGACGTCAAGGATTCAAATGGCGTCCGGTTCCATAGGGTCCCTATTGTCGGCCGTGGCGGGCGGTTGCACGGCCGGGCCGCGCCTGCTACCCGCCGCGGCGCACGGGCTCCCGCGTCCTCGCGGCCCGCTCCACCTCATTCGAAAGCGAATCAAATGGCCGAAGAACAGGGCAACCCCGCCGAGCCGCAGCAGCCCAACGGCAACGACACCTCTCCCCAGGTCGGAGTCATCTCCCAATATGTCAAAGACCTGTCGTTCGAGAACCCGAACGCGCCGGCGGTTTATCAGTGGCAGACCCAGCCCAAGATCGAGGTCGACTTCAACATCGGCTCGAGCAAGCTCAACGACGAGATTTACGAAGTGGTGCTTCGGATCGAGGCGCGGGCGACCGCCGACGGCCAGACCGCCTTCGCCGTCGACCTCATGTATGCGGGCCTGATCGGCATGCGCAACGTCGAGGAGGAGGACACCCAGCCCTTCCTGCTCGCCGAGGCGCCGCGCATCCTCTTCCCGTTCGCCCGACAGATCGTCGCCCAGACGGTGCAGGAGGGCGGCTTCCCGCCGCTGATGCTCGATCCGATCGACTTTCATGCCCTCTACGTCGCCCGGACGGCTCAGGAAGGCGCCGGCGAAGACGCGCCGGCCGGCGAAATCGGCCAGGCCTGACGGCTCCGGCCGCCGGAGCGGAGCGCCGCGGATGAACCTCTGGAAGGCGACGGGCACGATCGGCGGCCTGACCATGGTCAGCCGCGTCGCCGGCTTCGCGCGCGAGATGCTGATGTCGCGGGTGATGGGGGCGAGCGCCGCCGCCGACGCCTTCTTCGTCGCCTTTCGCCTCCCCAACACCTTCCGCCGCCTGTTCGGCGAAGGCGCCTTCTCGGCGGGGTTCGTGCCTCTGTTCAGCCAGCGGCTGCACGGCGAGAACGGGGAAGCCGAGGCCCGGCGCTTTTCCGAGGAGGTGCTGGCGGTCTTCCTGCCGACCTTGATCCTCTTCACTGTCGTCTTCGAGATCATCATGCCGCTCTTCGTTGCGGCCATCTCCGGCTATGAGGGGGAGAAGCTCGCGCTCGCGACCTTCCTCACCCGGATCACCTTCCCCTATCTGATCCTGATCAGCCTCGTCTCGCTCTTCTCCGGCATCCTCAACAGCCTTGCCCGCTTCACCGCCGCGGCCTTCGCGCCGGCGCTGCTCAACCTCGCCATGCTGGTCGCTCTGCTGCTCGTCCGCGACGGCGGGGAGGTCACGGCCACGGCGCTCGCCATCGCCGTCACGATCGGCGGCGTCCTCCAGCTCGGCCTGCTCGTGGCCGCGTGCCGGCGCGCCGGGGTTTCGCTGAAGATCGGGCGGCCGCGGGTCACTCCCGGCGTCCGCCAGTTCGTCCGGGTGGTCGTGCCGGCGACATTGGGCGCCGGCGTCTACCAGATCAGCGCCTTCATCGACACCTTCTTCCTGACCCGGATCGGCACCGGCTCGATGAGCTATTTCAACTATGCCGACCGGCTGAACCAGCTGCCGCTCGGAGTGATCGGCGCGGCCCTCGGGACCGCGATCCTCCCCCAGGTCAGCCGGCACATAGGCGCCGGGGAGCCGGAGGCGGCCGCGCGCGTCCAGGGCGAGGCGGCGGATCTCGCGATGCTGCTCTGCCTGCCGGCGGCGCTCGCCCTGTGCGTGGCCTCGGGACCGCTGATCGACGCGCTTTTCCAGGGCGGCGAATTCACGCGCGTGGATGCGAGCATCACCGCCATGGTGCTCAGCATCATCGTCCTCGGCCTTCCGGCCTACGTTCTCGTCAAGGTGCTCACCCCCGGCTTCTATTCGCGCCAGGACACGGCGACCCCGGTCAAGACCGCGGCCTTCGTCCTCCTCGCCAACGTCGCGCTCAATTTCCTCCTCATCCCCACCTTCGGGATCGCGGGTCTCGCGGCGGCGATCGCCATCGCGAGCTGGCTCAATTGCGTCATCCTTTACGTGATCCTCCATCGACGCGGCCATTTCCGGGTCGAGGCGTGGCTCGCGGGCCGGATCGCTCGGCAGCTTGTCGCCGGGGCTCTCATGGTCGGCGCCCTGATCGCGGTCCGAATGTTGCTAGGCGGCTGGTTTACCGGCGGGGTGGCACGGCGGATGGTCGGAGTCGGAGCCATCGTCGGCACCGGCCTCGCCGTCTACTTCCCGGCCGCCTGGCTGCTCGGCGGAATGGACAAGGAGGCGCTCAAGGCCCTGGTGAGGCGTAAGAAGGCGGTCTGAAGCAGCTCCACCGGGATGCGACGGCGAGAGCTGGATGGCGTCCTTCACCGCCGGTTCAGCCGCCTTTTGTAAAAAGGTGCCGTTTCCTATATAGTTACAGCTACGGCTCCGTTCCAAAGAGGATGAGTCCCCATGTTCCTTGCCAAGAAGATCCTGACCCTCGCCGCGCCGGCGGCCCTGCTGATGCTGGGCGGGTGCGCGACCGGGCTTCCGACCCAGGTCTCCCGCTACCAGGCGATGCCGGCCCCGGCCGGCCAGAGCTTCGTCATCCAGCCCGCCAATCCCGGCGAGGTCGGCGGCCTCGAATTCTCCCGCTACGCGGACCTGGTCCGCCGCCACATGATCGAGCAGGGCTATAGCGAGGCCCCCTCGCCTCAGGCCGCGACCCTCGTCGTCTCGCTCGATTACGGCGTCGACGACGGCCGCCAGCAGGTCGTGACAACGCCGGCGATGGGCTTCGGCCGGTTCGGCTATGGCGGCTTCGGCTACCGGCCCTATTGGTCGCGCTTCGGCGGCTATGGCCGGTTCCGCTCGCCCTTCTATTATGGCTGGGACGATCCCTTGTGGTGGCGCGGCTATGGCGAGGATATCGACGTCTACACCGTCTACAGCTCCTATCTGGACATGGACATCAAGCGCTCCGGCGACGGCGAATCGGTGTTCGAAGGCACCGCCCGGGCGCGCTCGCGCACCGACGAGCTCGGGGTGCTCGTGCCCAATCTGGTCGAGGCGATGTTCACCGGTTTCCCCGGCAACAGCGGCGAGACGGTGAAGATCACGGTGGCGCCCGAGCGCCGGCGGTAGCGCCGGCGTCATTGCGAGCGTAGCGAAGCAATCCAGAAGCGGTCGTCGCCGCATTCGCCGCGGCTGGATTGCCGCGTCGCTGCGCTCCTCGCGATGACGGGGTCTACCCTTCGAGCTGCCTCGTCAGCAGCCGGATGTCGGCGTCGAGCTCGCTATCCTGCGCGCGCAGCTTCTCGATCTGGCGCACCGCGTGGATCACCGTCGTATGGTCGCGTCCGCCGAAGCGGCGGCCGATCTCCGGGAGCGAGCGCGGCGTGAGCTGCTTCGACAAATACATGGCGACCTGGCGTGGGCGGGCGACCTCGCGGGCGCGGCGGGCCGAGGTCATCTCGGCCTTGCGGATCCGGTAATGCTCGGAGACCCGGGTCTGGATCTCGTCGATCGAGATGCGCCTCTGGTTCGCCCGCAGGGTGTTGGCGAGCACTTCTCCGACGAAGTCGAGGTCGATGACTCGATTCTGCATCGTCGCGTAGGCGGCGATCCGGTTGAGGGCGCCTTCGAGCTCTCGAACGTTCGAGCTGATCCGCTTGGCGAGGAACATGACGACGTCCTCGGGCACCTTCACCTCTGGAAGCGCTTCGAGCTTCTTGAGGATGATGTTGAGCCTGAGCTCGAGATCGGCCTGGTTGATGTCCGCGACGAGGCCCCAGGACAGGCGCGAGAGGATGCGGGGCTCGATGCCGTCGAGGTCCTGAGGCGCGCGGTCGGAGCTGATGACGAGTCGGCGGCCGGCCGAGATGATCTCGTTCATCGTGTGGAAGAATTCTTCCTGGGTCGATTCCTTGCCGGCGATGAACTGGACGTCGTCGATCATCAGCAGGTCGG
>JAXDPG010000455.1:0-3600 GCA_034668485.1 Sphingomonadales bacterium | reverse complement strand
AGGTCCGGCACGGTCATTCCTCGTCCATAACGAGCACGGCCGCCGCGGGTTTCGCGCGAGTGCCCCCTTCGCTGCAATGCATAGTCAAGCGGCGAATCCCGAGTCCCTAAACCAGATCAAGGCGCGGACTTTGTCGTCTTTTTTCCGGCGCTTGCGCCCTGCCCCGGGGCGTCAGCGGGCCGACTGGAGGTTGGTCGGGCCGCCGGCCTCCATATGGAGGTAGCGGGTGTTGAAGTCGCCGATATGGCGAAGCCGGTCCCATTGGAGGATCTCGACGGAGCGCTTGTCGCGGGCGATCAGGCCCTGGTGGCCCATTTCCTTGAGGACCCGATTGACGTGAACCGGAGTGAGGCCCGTGCAGTCGGCGAGCTGCTCCTGGGTCATTGGCAGCTCGTAGCGGCGGTCGCGGGCGAGGCCGGCGGCCTCCAGCCGGATGGCGAACTCGCACAGCAGGTGGGCGAGCCGGCTCATCGAATCGCGGCGGCCGACATTGACGATCCATTCGCGGAAGATGGCGGCGTCGATGAGCGTGTCGATCCACATCCCCCGCCCGACCTGGGGCCGTTCCTCGGCAAGCTTGCGCAAGGCCGACACCGGCACCATCGCGACCTCACACCGGGTGAGCGCCTGGACGTTGTGATCGGCGAGGCCGAGCATGCTGTTCTGGAGGTCGAGGAACTCGCCAGGCATGTGGACCGAGAGGATCTGGCGCTGGCCGTCCCCCGTCACCTTGTGGCGGTAGGCGAAGCCGGAGAGGAGGAGGATGCAGGATTCGACGGCCTCGCCCTCGCGGACCATGTAGGCGGCCGGCTCGACCGAGCGGTGGGTGACCTGAAGCGCGTGGATGGCGGCGCGATCCTCCGAGTCCAGCCGCACCCGCGTGTCCAGCCGGCGCACGACGCGCTCGAGACCGAGGGGGGTTGCCATGGGACATGCGCTCCGCAGAGGACGGGCGGGAGCTTGCGAGGACTCTCAGCCGCCGGTGCCCCAGGTCGAACCAGCGATGTTTTCCTTCTAACCAAGGTTCTCCCGGAAGTATTTCACCGAGGATAGGCGCTTCGTGACTAACATATGTTAGAAACCTGGCGCTGGTTGCGGTGGATGGCTGAGCCTGAAAAGGTTAACATGGATTATATGTCCGCACCCGCGCTCAAAGGCGAAGGCGCCAAGCGCGGCGCCGTCAGCCCGCTCATCACCAGGCTCGAGACCGTCATCTGGCTGGGCGAGGAGGACAAAGCGGCGCTCGCCGCCCTCGGCGAGGACCCGCGCGAAATGGGGCCGCGGCGCAACATCATCCGCGAGGGCGAGCGGCCGGATCACGTCCACCTGATGATCGAGGGCTGGGCCGCGCGCTACAAATTGCTTCCCGACGGCGCACGGCAGATCACCGCCTTCCTCATTCCCGGCGATTTCTGCGATCTCCACGTCACCATCCTGGGCGAGATGGACCACAGCATCATCACGCTCACCCGGGCGAAGGTGGCCTATGTCGCGCGTTCGAAGATGGACGCCCTGACCGAGCGCCCGGGGCTCGCGCGAGTCTTCTGGTGGGCGACCCTGGTCGACGAGGCGGTGCTTCGCGCCTGGATCGTCAATGTCGGCCGCCGCGACGCCTTCGAGGCGATCGGCCACCTGATGTGCGAGCTCTACGTCAGGATGAAGAATATCGGGCTCACCTGCGATCACAGCTTCGAGCTGCCGCTGACCCAGGAGGAGCTGGCGGACGCGCTGGGCCTTACCCCGGTTCACGTCAACCGGGTGCTGCAGCGGATGCGCGCCGAGAAGCTGATCAGCTTCAAGGCGGGCATCCTCACCATCCGCGACTATCGCCGGCTGGAAGCGGCGTCGGGGTTCAATCCCAATTATCTCCACGCCGCCGAACGCGCCGAGGGCTGATTTCGGTTAAGGCCGGCGGCCCCCACTCAGGTAATGGAAGGCGGGCTCACCGGCTCCTAGGAGGGTGAAGTGCCGCGTTACTTCTTCCATGTCTTCGAAGACGCCTTGATGCTCGACGACGAGGGCATCGATCTGGCCGACGCCGAAGCGGCGCGCGCGGCGGCGCTGGCGGGTGCCCGGTCGATGATGTGCGACGAGGTCAGGAGCGGCCGCCTCACCCTCCACCACCGGGTCGACGTCGAGGATGAGAATGGCGCGCCGATCCTGTCGCTGGCCTTCGGCGACGCGGTCACGATCGAGCCGTAGACCATAATAGATTGGCCGCCTGGAACCTAATCTGTATTAAGTTCGCTTAGATAGCAGCGGCATGTGGGCCGCCACGCGTAGAAGCGTCCGCAGCCGGAGGGTGTAACGCCTTCGCTTTCGGGCGGACTCGATTCGGAGCGACCGTCATGGCCTCAATCCGCGCCCTCCCGCCCGTGGTGGCGGGATGAGCGAAAGCGCCGCCTCGCTGCGCGCGCTCGCGCACCAATGCCGGTGCCTCGCGGCCGGCGGCGGGCTGAACAACGTCGTGACGGCGCTCAACGAGATCGCGCTCGACTACGACCGCCAGGCGAACCGGGTCGACCAGGCGGAAGCGCGCGCCCGCGAGCGGCTCGCCACCCGCCCCGGGATGGGCGGCGACTGAAAGCCGGTCGGACGGCGCTCCGTCGCCGTTAAGCGGACGATCATCGCTCGGCGCTATTCTCCCGGCTCGTCCGTCCCTAAGGTGCCGCCGATGCGTATCCTCGTCCTTCCCGCTTTGGCGCTGGCGCTGCCGGGCTGCCTCGCCAAGACCGCGCTCGACGTCGTGACGCTTCCGGTCAAGGTCGCCTCGCGCGCGGTCGACGTCGCCACCGTCAGCCAGGCCGAGGCCGACCAGAAGCGCGGCGCCCGGCTGCGCAAGCGGGAGGAATGTCTCGGCAAGGAAGAGCGCCAGGCCCGCAAGCAAGGCCGCGAACCCGATGACGCGAAGTGCGACGAGAAGGAATAAGATCCTCGCCCGCATTTCGCCGGAGAGGGGTTTTTAGGCCAGGATCGACCTCGCCGTCGCCACCGACTTGTCCGGATCGGCCCGGGGCGGGATCGCCACGCCCTTCTGCACCGCCGGCCGCGCCCGCACCGCCTCGAGCCAGCGC
Source organism: Sphingomonadales bacterium (assembly GCA_034668485.1). GTDB lineage: Bacteria > Pseudomonadota > Alphaproteobacteria > Sphingomonadales > Sphingomonadaceae > Allosphingosinicella. The sequence continues at coordinate 526 of JAXDPG010000455.1, read as the reverse complement.
TGGAGATGGTCGAGGCCGTCCACCGGGACTCCCGGCCACGGCCAGGTCTGCACCCAGCACCAATTGGCGATGTCGGCGATCGAATAATCGCCGGCCAGCCATTCGTTGCCGGCGAGACGGCCGTCGAGCACCTCGAACAGCCGCCGGCTCTCGCGCCGGTAGCGGTCGATGACGCTCGGCAGCACTTCGGGGAAATAGCGGGTGAAGACGTTGGCCTGGCCCATCATCGGCCCGACCCCGCCCATCTGGAACATCAGCCACTGCATGACGAGGCTGCGGCCCTTCGGATCGGACGACATCAGCCGGCCGGTCTTCTCGGCGAGCCAGATCATGATCGCGCCGGATTCGAATACCGCGAAATCGCCCGCCTCGCGGTCGACGATCGCGGGGATCCGGCCATTGGGGTTGATCGCGGTGAACCACGGCTCCTTCTGGGCGCCCGAGCCGAGGTCGAGGACGTGGACCGCGTAGGGCAGGCCGAGCTCCTCGAGCAGGATCGAGACCTTCCAGCCGTTGGGCGTGGCGG
>JAXDPG010000454.1:0-2685 GCA_034668485.1 Sphingomonadales bacterium | reverse complement strand
GGGTCGTCCTGGGGCGGTGGCGGCGGCTCGTCCTGGGGCGGCGGAGGAGGCGGCTGGGGCGGTGGCGGCGGCTTTTCGGGCGGCGGCGGCTCGTTCGGCGGCGGCGGCGCCTCGGGAGGATGGTGATGGCGGCATTGAGCGGGGCGGACCATGACCGGATCACCGCGGCGGTAGCGGCGGCCGAGCGCGCCAGCGACGGCGAGATCGTCACCATCGTCGCCCAGCGTTCCGACGCCTATCACGACGTCGGCCTCCATTACGCCGTGCTGCTGATGCTGTTCGTTCCGATCTGGTTCGCGGTCGTGCCGCAGAGCTGGATCGACTGGGCGGTCGGCACCTTCCTCGGCTGGAATTTCGAGCTCAGCCGCGGCTTCGTGATGACCTATTTGTTCGCGAAGATGGCGGGGGCCTTCCTGTTCGTCTGGCTGCTGTTCAAATGGATGACGCTGCGCATGGCGCTCACCCCGGCCAGCACCAAGACCCGCCGGGTGCGCCGCCGCGCCGTCGAGCTGTTCCGGGCCGGCACCGAGAAGCGCACCAAGGGCCGCACCGGCATCCTCCTCTATCTGTCGCTGCTCGAACGCCGTGCCGAGATCGTCGCCGACGAAGCGATCCACTCCAAAGTCGAGCCCGACGTCTGGGGCGAGGCGATGGCGGTGCTGATCGAGCAGGTGAAAGCGGGCCGGACCGGCGAGGGCATGGCGCTGGCGGTCGAGAAGATCGGCGAGGTGCTCGCCACATGCCTGCCGCCGACGCTGGACAATCCCAACGAGCTGCCGGACCGGCTGATCGAATTGTGACGGACGATCCCGAGGTCGTCTGGCGCGGCCGCTTCATCGAGGCGAAGAGGCTCGGCAAGTGGGAATTCGTCTCGCGTACCCGGGGCGTGAGCGCCGCCGTCATCCTCGCCGTCGACGAGGGCCACGTCCTTCTGGTCGAGCAATATCGGGTGCCGATCGGGGCGCGCTGCCTGGAGCTGCCGGCCGGCCTCGTCGGCGACGAGCAGGAAGGCGAGGCGGTCGAGGCCGCGGCGATCCGCGAGCTCGAGGAGGAGACGGGCTATTGCGCGGAGCGAATGGTCGAACTCGGCCGCTTCCACGCCTCGCCGGGAATGTCGTCGGAAGGCTTCACTTTGCTTCGGGCGGAAGGGCTGAGCCGCGTCGGCGAAGGCGGCGGCATCGCCGGCGAGGACATCGAGGTGCACCGGGTGAAGCTGGCGGACGTGCCGGCGTTCGTCGCCGCGCGCCGGGCGGAAGGGGTGGCGATGGACTCGAAGCTGCTGGTGCTGCTGTCGGCGGCGCTGCTCAAGTAACGTCATGCCGGACTTGATCCGGCATCCACCTTGCTTGGCTGCAGCAATGGAAAGGTGGATCCCGGATCAGGTCCGGGATGACGACTCAACCGATCATTTGAAATTGTCCGCATAGGCCTGGAGCTTGAGCTTGCGCTCCGCCGGCGGGACGAGGTGGCAGGCGATGCCATATTTGTCGGCATAGGCCTGGGCCGCCTCAAGGGTCGGAAAGGCGATCGTCACCTGCGCCTGGGTGTCGCCTCCCCCCGACCAGCCGGTCAGCGGATCGGGCACGTGCGGGCGGTGCGATTCGAACTCGAGCACCCACTCGCCGGAGCGGGCGTTGCCGGACTGCATCGCATTCTTCGACCGCTGGAAGATCCGTGCCGCCGCCATGGTGTGAAGCTCCTTCTTCTCGGCCGCTGGTGCCTCGTTTCTTCCCTCGTTTCAAGCGGCTGACCCGAGGAAACCCCTCTCCCGTCCTTTACGGGAGAGGGAGGGGCCCGCGAAGCGGGAGGGTGAGGGTCTGTACACCGGACTCGGCAATACCCTCACCTCCCAAGCCTTCGGCTTGGGCCCCTCCTCTCCCGCGAAGAGCGGGAGAGGAGAAAGTGCTAACGGGCCGACGCCTTCTTCGTCCTCAGCGTGGCCGCCGCCGAAGCCGGGTCGTCGGGCCAGGGGTGCTTGGGGTAGCGGCCGCGCATCTCCTTCGCCACCGCCGCCCAGCTGCCCTTCCAGAAGCCGGGAAGGTCGCGGGTGGTCTGGATCGGGCGGCCGGCGGGCGAGGTGAGGCTGAGGACGAGCGGCACTCCGGCGATCTCCGGGTGACGGGCGAGGCCGAACAGCGCCTGCACCCGCACCGTCAACGTCGGTCCGGCCTCTCCCTCATAGTCGATGGCGTGGCGGCTGCCCGCCGGAGTCTCGAAAGCCTCGGGCGCGAGCCGGTCCACCGCCTTGCGGCCGTCCCAGCCCAGTCGGGTCTCGAGCAGGCCGGTCAGAGCGGCGGCATCGATCTCGCCCAGGCTGCGTCGGCCGGCGACAAGCAAAGGCAGCCAATCGTCGAGGGCGGCGAGCAGCGCCTGGTCGGAAAAGTCCGGCAGCGACGGGTCGTGGCGCCGGGCGAAAGCGGCGCGGCGGCGTAGCGCGTGGGCGGAGCCGCTCCACGGCAGGAGGCCGAGGCCGTGGACTCGCACGCCCTCGACCAGAGCGGCGGCGATCTCGTCCGGTGAAGCGCCGCCGTCCTGCCCTTCGGTCAGGGTGATTGCGCCCAGCCGGCGGCCGCGGCGGGCGCGGACGGCTCCCGTCGCGGGATCGAAGTCGATCCGTGCGCCACTTTCGATGCGGTCGCTGAACAGCGTCTCGACCGCGGCCTCGCCGATCGCCGCGGCGGAGAG
>JAXDPG010000453.1:0-2552 GCA_034668485.1 Sphingomonadales bacterium | reverse complement strand
CAGGACGCTTGACCCGGATATAAAGATATCTTTATATCCTTATCCCCATGTTTCCGAATGCCCCCGCCGCCGCCGAAATCTTCCGTTCGCTCGGCGATCCGACGCGGCTGAGGATCCTTGCTTTGCTGCGGGCGATGGAGCTTTCGGTCGGCGAGCTCGCCCAGGTGCTCGGCCAGAGCCAGCCGCGCGTCTCGCGCCATGTCCGAATCCTCATCGAGGCCGGCCTCGCCGAGCGCCGCAAGGAGGGGAGCTGGGTGTTCCTCAGCCTCGCCGATCCGGTGCGCGTGGAGCCCCTGTTCGCCGTCCTCGAACGCTGGGCCGCGCTCGACGGCGAGGATCCCTGGGGGCCTGCCGACGCCGCCCGCCTGGCCGCGGTTCGCGCTGACCGCGCCGCCGCCGCCGAGCGTTACTTCGCCGCCCATGCCGACGACTGGGACGAGATCCGGTCGCTCCATATCGCCGAGAGCGAGGTCGAGGCGGCGGTCGCCCGGGCTCTCGCCGGGTGCGAGATCGGCCGGCTGGTCGACATCGGCACCGGCACCGGCCGAATGCTCGAGCTGTTCGGCCCCGCCGCCGAGCGCGCCCTGGGCGTCGACCGCTCGCCTGAAATGCTCCGCCTCGCCCGGGTCAAGCTCGCCCAGGCCGGCCTCGCCGCCGCCGAGCTGCGCCAGGGCGACATGTACGCGCTGCCGCTCGCCGCCGGTTCGGCCGACACGGTCATCCTCCACCAGGTCCTCCATTACGCCCAGCAGCCTGCCGCGGCCGTGGCGGAGGCGGCCAGGCTGCTGGCCCCCGGAGGCCGCCTGCTGATCGTCGACTTCGCGCCCCACGAGCGCGAGGAGCTGCGTGCCAGCGACGCCCATCTGCGGCTCGGCTTCGGCGACGAGGCGATGCTCAAATATCTCGAAGCCGCGGGCCTGCACGGCCGCGTCGTCGAGCATCTCGAAGGCGGCGAATTGACCGTCACCCTCTGGCAAGGCGAACGCCCGCAGGAAAAGCTGAAGGTCGTCGCATGAGCCCGGTCGCTCCCACCATCGCGCACTGGCGCGAGCCGCTCTTCGCCGACGTCGCCGGCGACATCGGCGTCTCGTTCGAATTCGTCCCGCCCAAGACCGAGAAGATGGAGGAGACGCTCTGGGCCTCGGTGAAGACGCTCGAGCCGCTCCAACCCCGCTTCGTCTCGGTCACCTACGGCGCCGGCGGCTCGACCCGCGAGCGCACCCACAACACCGTGGTGCGCATCCAGCAGGAGACCACTCTCAACGCGGCCGCCCACCTCACCTGCGTCGAGGCGAGCCGAAGCGAGATCGACGAGGTCGCTCTCGGTTACTGGCAGGCCGGCATCCGCCACGTCGTCGCCCTGCGCGGCGATTCGCCCGAGCCGGGCAAGGGCTTCTGCGCACGGCCGGACGGCTATGCCAATGCCGCCGAGCTCGTCGAGGGCCTGAAAAAGGTCGCCCCGTTCGAGATTTCGGTCGCGGCCTACCCGGAGATCCACCCGGATTCGCCGACCCGTGCCGCCGACCTCGACAATCTCAAGCGCAAGATCGACGCCGGCGCCGACCGGGCGATCACGCAATTCTTCTTTTCGCCTGACTGTTTCTTCCGCTTTCGCGACGAGGCCGCGGCGGCGGGAATCGACGCCGAGCTGGTGCCGGGCATCCTGCCCGTCTCCAACGTCGCCCAGACCCGCAAGTTCGCGGCGATGTGCGGCGCGGCGATCCCACCCTGGATGGACAAATTGTTCGAGGGGCTGGACGACCTGCCGGCCGCCCGCCAGCTCGTCGCCGCCACCGTCGCCGCCGAGCTTTGCGGCCAGCTTTACGCCGGCGGGATCCGCCAGTTCCATTTCTACACATTGAACCGCGCCGAGCTGGCTTACGCCATCTGCCATCTGCTCGGCCTCCGCCCGAAGGAAGAAAATGAACGTCGCACAGCAGCTTAAGGACGCCGCCGCGGAGCGCATCCTGATCAAGGACGGCGCCTACGGGACCCAGGTCCAGGCCCGCCGACTGCGCGAGGCCGATTATGCCGGAAGCCTCGGCCTGTCGCGCGACCAGAAGGGCAATAACGACCTCCTCAACCTCACCCAGCCCGAGCTGGTGCGAGACATCTGCCAGAGCTTCGCCGACGCCGGCGCCGAGATCCTCGCCACCAACAGCTTCAACGCCAACCGGATCAGCCAGGCCGATTACGGGGCGGAAGCGCTGGTCCGCGAGATAAACTGCGCCGCCGCCCGGATCATCGCCGACGTCGCCGAGCGCGAGGCGGAGAAGGACGGCCGCAAGCGCTTCGTCGCCGGGGCGCTCGGGCCGACCAACAAGACGCTGTCGCTGTCGCCCAACGTCAACGATCCCGGCTATCGCGAGGTCGACTTCGACACGGTCAGCGACACCTATGTCGAGCAGATCGAGGGGCTAATCGAAGGCGGCGCCGACATCGTCCTGATCGAGACCGTGTTCGACACTCTGAACTCGAAGGCCGCGATCGCCGCCGCCCGGCGGGTCAGCCCCGATCTTCCGATCATGGTCTCCATGACCATCACCGATTTG
>JAXDPG010000452.1:0-3771 GCA_034668485.1 Sphingomonadales bacterium | reverse complement strand
ACGGCCGTTGCGGCTGTTCGCGGACCTGGCCGATCACGGCGACATCGAGCTCGGGACGATCCTTCGCGACGGACTGACCCGGACCGAGACCAGGGCACGGTGGGCGGCGACAATGCCCGAGGAAGCGCTTGTCCGGATCGTCCACCTTGTCGCGCCGGCACGAGCGCGGTTCATGCTCGACCTGGAATCGATCCTTGCCGCGACACGGCGGCGCGCCGCGCCTCCGGACTCGCCCGCCGCCGGCCGGAACTGGTTGTGGGAGCCGCTGCTGGCCCTTGCCGTGGAGCGCGATCGGCCCGGCCCGCGTGCCATTGCCGACAGGCTCATCGACGCCTTGGCCGGCGGCGCGCCGGACGCCGCGCGCGACCTGCGCTCACAGGCGATGCTGGCGGCGCGCGAAGGCGGGCATGTCAATGTCATTGCCGCGCTCCAGCCCGTCCTGGCGGCGGGGCCGCCCCGGCCGACCGCAGCGGCCCCGCCTCGGGCCCAGAAAGCCGCGCCGCCCGCGCCGGACAGCGGAGAGCCGATATATGTGGGGAATGCCGGGCTGATATTGGTCAATCCGTTCCTGCCCCGCTTATTCGAACGGCTCGGCCTGTTCTCGCAGGACGGTGACGGCGTGCAGCGCATCGCCGGGATCGAGCCGGCCTCGCGGGCGGTGCATCTGCTCCAATATCTGATCGACGAACGCTGCGACCGTCCGGAGCCCGATCTCGCGCTCAACAAATTGCTGTGCGGCATCCCGATCGCGGCGGCGGTGGCGAGGAGGATCGAGCCGACCGCCGAGGAACTGGCGATCTGCGACGGGCTGATCCGGGCGATGATCGGCAACTGGCCAGCCATGAAAGGCACCTCCCCGGCCGGGCTGCGCGAGACCTTCCTTCAGCGCGAGGGACGACTGCGCCGTGGCGAGGAGCGGTGGACACTGGATGTCGAGCGCAAGACGGTCGACGTGCTGGTCGACCAGATTCCCTGGAGCTGGGCGATCGTCTACCATCGCTGGATGCCCGAGGCGCTGCACGTGACATGGTGAGGAAAAGCATGGCGGACAAGCGGCGGGCAAATGCGATCGGCGCGATCGAGCGCGAACTGGACTGGCTCGAGCAAATCCTCGCCTGGCGCTTCGCCGGCTACCGGGACGGAGGCAAGGCGGCGGCCGGCGGACTGCCGCCGCCCCCTCCCGTCTCCAAAGGGAGCGGACCCTATGCCGAGCTGCTGCGCGACATGGCGCTCGACGGCCCGGAGCGGCTCGCCTTGATCCTGGCCATGGCGCCGCACCTCGCGCCGGAGATACTCGACCCCTTCCTGCTCCAGAACCAGGCCACCGGCCGGCGCTTCAGCGAGTTCGGCGGCATCACCGGCCAGTCGCACGCCGGGTTCCTGCCGACCGTGGAGACCGCCTTGTTCCTGATCGCGGGCGGCGACAAGGAGGAACGGATCCGGGCGCGCCGTATCTTCGAGCGCGAGCACAAGCTGGTGGCCGGATCGGTGCTGGCGATCGACCACAGGCATGGCGAGGAGCCGCCGGCGTCGGCGCTGCTGCTCCTGTCCCGCGAATATCTCGAAATATTGCTGACCGGGGAGGACTATGTCTTCCCGCCGGGCGAAGGCTTTCCGGCCGAACGCCTCACCACCGCGCTCGACTGGGACGATCTGGTCATCGACGCCGCCACGAGGGCGCAGATCGACATGATCGGCAGCTGGATCCGCCACTCGCACACATTGATGGACGGCTGGGGCCTCGCCGGGCGATTGAAGCCCGGCTACCGCTGCCTGTTCCATGGCGGCCCCGGTACCGGCAAGACCCTGACCGCCTCGCTGCTCGGTAAGCATCACGGCGTGCCCGTCTATCGAGTCGACCTGTCGCGCGTCGTCTCGAAATGGATCGGCGAGACCGAGAAGAACCTCGCCGGCCTGTTCGATCAGGCCCAGAACCGGAACTGGATCCTGTTCTTCGACGAGGCGGAGGCCCTTTTCGGCCGGCGGACCGAGGCGAACAGCGCCAACGACCGGTCGGCGAACCAGCAGATCGCCTATCTCCTCCAGCGCCTGGAGGATTTTCCGGGGCTGGTGATCCTGTCGACCAACCTGCGCAGCCATATGGACGAGGCCTTCGCGCGGCGTTTCCAGTCGGCTATCCTGTTCCCCATGCCCGACGTCCCGTCCCGCCTGCGGCTGTGGCGGGACATGTTCGAGACCGGGCGATTCGCACTGGCGGATGACGTCGATTTCGCCGCGCTGGCCGAATATGAGCTGGCGGGCGGGGCGATCGTCAACGTCCTGCGCCACGCCTGCCTGCTGGCGGTGGTGCGTTCGCGGCCGGTGGTCGAGGCGGCCGACATCATGAGCGGGATCAAGGAAGAGCTGCGCAAGGACGGCCGCTATCTCGGGCGCTGACCGGGGCGTGGAATCCTCATCGAGTCGGTCCAATCTGCGCTACGGCCGTCGTCGGCACTTTAGAACCGTTTACGATCTATCTCCACTTTCAGCTGATAAAGCAAAATGTTAGTTAAGTAGCGGGGCCGAGATCATCACAACTTTCCCCCTTGCATGCGTTTAGTGAAAGTGTAAGATCCACGTATGTCGAGCATACGCGGAGTGCTTAGCGTAATCCGCACCCTCGTAAATGAGTATGTGCAGAACTTTGATCGCCGAACTGACGATTGGGTAGCGCTGACTAGTATCGCTTCTCATAATGGATCAGTAAATGAGGCTGCCTCTGACAAGGTGGTCATGACTCTCTATAACATTTCTCGCGAAAACATAATCAGTACTTATTCTTCTGCAAAGTCGGGCGTTGGCGGTTTCGCTATCGTCCAGCCACCTATTTATATTGATCTTCATGTGATGTTCATGGCCAACTTTTCAGCTAAGAATTACCCAGAAGGCTTGGAGGCTATCTCTCTAGTGATTTCGTTTTTCCAGCAGAATCCTTGCTTCACTCAATCTAACGCGCCCGATCTAGGGCCGGAGATCGACAAGATAACTATGGAAATGTCCAATCTTGACGCATCGGAACTCAACCATGTGATGGGCATGCTCGGCACGAAATATCTGCCGAGCGTCTTCTACAAATTGCGGATGCTTCCCTTCGCCTCGACGGCGATGCAGGCGCGGACCTATCCGGCTGCCGGCAACGAGGTTGCGGAAGCGCCCGACGGGGGGTCGCCGCAGTGAACCGGGCCGGACTTGGCGACGGAGCGCGGTCGTTCGTCTACGCCCCGCGCAAGAACAAGGGCTCGAGCCAGTTCCAGCGGCTGTTCAACCTCACCGTGAGGCACACTTATTACACGCTGAACAGCGGCTTGTGTCCGGACTTCCGCGTGGCTCCGACCCCGGCGACGGCAAAGCTGATGGCCTCGCTGGGACTGGCGTTCAAGGACGAATGCACCGGGTTCAGCGTCTTCTACCAGACCGGGATGCTGGAGGGCATCTACGCTTATCTGCGGCGCGAGGCGGCCGACGCCCCGGAAAACCATCCCGGATACTGGAGCCGGCTCACCTTTCTGATGAAGGTCGTCAATCCCCAGTTCCTGGGAGTGACCGCGTTGCCGATCGAGGTCACCCCGGTCAGATGCAATCTCTACGGCTGTAACCGCGACGCACATTTCGTCGAGACCGACGGAGAGGAAGAGGTGGCCGTGCTATCGCGAGGCGAATTCATGACCGGCGATGCGCTTTACGGGCTGGTCGGCAACGAGCTCGACCTGAATGTTCCCGACGAAACCGCCTTAGTGACCATTTCAGACATTTCCGGCGCGGTCGTCCTGA
>JAXDPG010000451.1:0-2784 GCA_034668485.1 Sphingomonadales bacterium | reverse complement strand
AAAGTGGCGATCCTCACGCTCGGTACCCGGCTCGAGGAAGCGCTGAAGGCGGCGGAGCGGCTCGAAGGGCGCGGCCTTTCCACCACCGTCGCCGACCAGCGCTTCGCCAAGCCGCTCGACGAGGCGCTGATCCGAAGCCTCCTGACCAGCCACGAGGTGGCGGTGACCGTCGAGGAGGCCGCGATCGGCGGCTTCGGCGCCCACGTCCTCACTTTGGCGAGTGACATGGGCCTGATCGATTCCGGCCTCAAGCTGCGCACCCTGCGCTTCCCCGACCGCTTCCAGGATCAGGACAAGCCCGAGAAGCAATATGCCGATGCCGGTCTCGATGCCGACGGCATCGTCGGGGCGGTGCTCAAGGCGCTGAGACATAACAGCGCCGGGGTGGTCGAAGGCGCGCGGGCCTAGCGACTCCCGCCGTGCCGCGGCCAAAGGACGCAATTTGTTTTCACCCAAAGCACCAAAGCACCAAAGAGGCTGCACCTACGCTGTCTCCTCAGCCCGTTCGAAGACGCATAACCCCAATATCTCCCGCGGACCCCTTGGTGCTTTGGTGCTTTGGGTGAAACAGTCTTCTGCTGATTGCCGGAACGCCGAATCGAGGAGATTGCGCCGCTTTTGCGGGGCGGGCCCGAAGCGTAAGGCGGGGGCATGGCCAAATCGCGCGCCGATCAATTGCTTGTGGACCGGGGGCTCGCGGAGAGTCGGGCCAAGGCGCAGGCTTTGATCCTCGCCGGGCTGGTTTTTTCCACTGAGCGCAAGGTTGAGAAAGCGGGGCAGGCCCTTGCGGCCGACGCGCCGCTCGAGGTGCGGGGGAAGGAGCATCCGTGGGTTTCGCGGGGCGGGGTGAAGCTGGCACATGCGCTGGAGCATTTCGGGTGGGACGTGGCGGGGGCCGTGGCGCTGGACGTGGGGTCTTCGACTGGGGGCTTCACCGACGTGCTGTTGCAGAAGGGTGTGGCGAAGGTGTTCGCGGTCGACGTCGGCACCAACCAGCTCGCCTGGAAGCTTCGGCAGGATCCGCGGGTCATCGTCCATGAGAAGACCAACGCCCGCTATCTGACCGACGCCGTCGTCACCGAGCCGGTCGACATAATCGTCTGCGACGCGAGCTTCATCGCGCTCGCCAAGGTGCTCGACAAGGCGCTCGATTTCGCCAGGCCCGGCGGTCGCCTGGTCGCTTTGGTCAAGCCGCAGTTCGAGGCGGAGCGCGGCGAGATCGGCAAGGGCGGCGTGGTCAGGGACGCGACGGTGCACGAGCGCGTCTGCGCCGCGGCGGCGGCCTGGGTCCGCTCCCGCGGCTGGATTGTCGACGGGATCGTCGAGAGCCCGATCACGGGACCGGAGGGCAATGTCGAATTCCTGCTGGGCGCCCACCGGGCTTGATCCCGCGCAATTGGCGCATTAGCTGCGCCGCAGTGCAGAAAGTGAAAATTTCTCTTGGGCTTATCCTGCTGGCCCTCGCCGCCGCTTGCGGTCGCGGCGACAATGCCGCCAAGGAGAAGAACCGGCCGCCGCCGGTGGTCCGAGTCGAGCCGGTCTCGACGATGCGCTTCGTCGAATCGATCGAGGCGGTCGGCACGGCGGCGGCGAACGAGCAGGTGACTCTGGCGGCGCCGGTCACCGAGCGGCTGCTCCGGCTCGGCTTCGACGACGGCGACTTCGTCCGCAAGGGGCAGATGATCGCGGTGCTGAACCAGGGCCAGGAGGCCGCCCAGCTGGCCGAGGCCCAGGCGCGCCAGCGCGAGGCGCAGCAGCAACTGGCCCGAATCCAGACCCTGAAGCGGCGCGGCTTCGCCACCCAGTCGAGCCTCGACACCCAGGTCGCCGCCGCCTCCGCCGCCCGCGCCCAGGCGGCCGAGGCCCGCGCTTCGATCGGCGAGCGGGTGATCACCGCGCCCTTCTCCGGCTATGCCTCGCTTCGGACGATCTCGCCCGGCGCGGTGGTCAGCAGCGGCACCGCCATCGCGACGGTCAGCGACATCTCGACGATCAAGCTCGATTTCCCGGTGCCCGAGACCCTGCTTTCGACGATCAAGCCCGGCCTCACCATTGCCGCCACCGCCGCCGCCTATCCGGACCAGCCCTTTCGCGGCCAGATCGCCAATGTCGATCCGGTGATCGATCCCAATACCCGTTCGGTGATGGTGCGCGCGCACCTCCCCAACCCTGACGCCAGGCTCAAGCCGGGCATGCTGCTCACGGTGGCGATCGAGACGGCGCCGCGGCTCGGCCTGTCGGTGCCGGAGCTGGCGGTGGTCGGCGAGGGCGACCAGCGCTTCGTCTACGTCGTCGGCAGGGACGGCAAGGTGAAGCGGACGGCGGTGAAGACCGGCCTTCGGTCGGCCGGGCGCATAGAGATACTGGAGGGCCTGAGGGCCGGCGAGCCGGTCGTCACTGAGGGCGTCGTCAAGCTCGCCGACGGGATGAAGGTGAAGGTCGCGGGCCCCATTGCCGGGGCGCGGGCCGCGGGGGGCGGCGGCCGGACCAGAGCGGCCCCGTGAAGATCTCCGACCTCTCGGTCCGCCGCCCGGTCTTCGCGGCGGTGCTGGCGATGCTGATCGCGATCATCGGCATCGTCGGCTTCACCAGCCTTCCGGTGCGCGAATATCCCGACGTCGATCCGCCCATCGTCTCCGTCCAGACCACCTACACCGGCGCGGCCGCCAGCGTCGTCGAAAGCCGGATCACCCAGATCCTCGAGCAGCGGCTCGCCGGCGTCGAGGGCCTGCAGACCATTTCCTCGCGCTCCCGTGACGGTCAGTCGGACATTTCGGTAGAGTT
>JAXDPG010000450.1:0-8297 GCA_034668485.1 Sphingomonadales bacterium | reverse complement strand
ACCGAGGAGCCGGAGGACGGCGGCTACATGTTCGAGGGCCAGCCGACCGGGGAGGACGATCCGGAGGCCCAGCTCTACCGCAAGGCCATCCAGACCGTCGCCGAGAGCCAGAAGGCCTCGACCTCCTACCTCCAGCGCCAGCTCCGAGTCGGCTACAACAACGCCGCCCGGCTGATCGAGCGGATGGAGAAGGACGGCATCGTCAGCGCCCCCGATCATGTCGGCCGCCGCGAAGTGCAGGTCGACCCGGAGGGACGGCCGCTCTAGGACCGGCGACTCGGAACCGGCGGGTTCAGAAGGCATTCAAACGCGAAAGGCGAGAAGCCGCCGCAAATCTTCCTTGATGGAGTTGAGTCGATGATGCGTTTGAAGACGCTCGCCCTTGCCGCCGCGCCGCTGGCCGCCGTCGCGATGCTGATCCCGCCGGCGGCCGTCGTTGCTCAGGCCGGCTCGCCGCTCGGCCAGGTCACCGCGCACCTGAAGGCCATGAACACGATGGTCGCGAATTTCCGCCAGACCGACCGCAAGGGGCGCACGCTCACCGGCACGATGACCCTGAAGCGCCCCGGCAAGCTGCGCTTCCAGTATCAGCCGGGCGTGCCGATGCTGATCGTCGCCGACGGCCGCAAGTTGAACATGATCGACTATGAGACGAAGCGGGTCGACAGCTGGCCGATCGGCCGCTCGCCGCTGGGCGTGATCCTCAACCCCAATCCGGACCTGAGCAAGGTCGCCAAGATCGTCCGCAGCGACGCCCGGACCCTGCTCGTCCAGGTCCGCGACAAGCCCGAATTCGGAACCGTCACCCTCGGCTTCGCCAAGGTCTCGAGCGCGCCGGCGGGGCTGCTCCTGCAGGGCTGGACCGTCATCGACGGCCAGAACAACCGGACCATCGTCAAGCTGACCGGCCAGCGTTTCAACGTGGCCGTGGCCGACAGCGCCTTCACCTTCCAGCGGCCGGTCAAAGGGACCAGGGGCTGAGCCATTCATCCGGGCGACAGGAATGAGATACTAAAACATTTCGTGCGATTGCGGGTGGTCGCTTCCGGGTTTTCCCCCTGTTGCCCGGCACGCCGCCGCGATCGCGCCTCGCGTAGACCACGCTTGGTTGGCCCCCGCTCCACGCCCCCGGAGCGGGGGCCTTTGCGTTGGGACCCGCTGCCGCTAGAGCCTTAGCCATGCCCGCCACGCTCAAGATCGCCTCCTGGAACATCAATTCCGTCCGCGCCCGCCTCGACATCGTCGAGAAGTTCCTGCGCGAGGAGGCCCCGGACATCCTTTGTTTGCAGGAGACCAAGGTCTGCGATGCCGATTTCCCGGCGGCGATGTTCCGGCGTCTCGGCTACGTCCATCAGATCATCTGCGGCCAGCGCATGCATCATGGGGTGGCGATCCTCAGCCGGATCCCGGCGCGCGAGGAAGCGCGGCACGACTGGCAGGCCAATGGCGAGGCCCGGCATGTCGGGGTGAGGCTCGAATCGGGCATCCGCCTCGAGAACGTCTATGTGCCGGCCGGAGGCGACACCCCCGACCGCGAGGTCAATCCGAAATTCGGGCAGAAGCTCGACTTCATCGAGCGGATGACGCGCTGGTCGGAAGCGTGCAGATGTCCGACGATCGTGGTCGGCGACTTCAACGTCGCCCCGCTCGAATGCGACGTCTGGAGCCACAAGCAATTGCTGTCCGTGGTCAGCCACACGCCGATCGAGGTCGAGGCGCTCAGCCGGCTTCAGCAGAGCAATGAATGGGTCGATCTCGGCCGCCACTTCCACCCGGCGCCCCAGCGGCTCCACACCTGGTGGAGCTACCGATCGCCCGACTGGACCAAGAACGATCGCGGCCGCCGGCTCGACCATATGTGGGCGACGCCCGACGTCGCCCGCCAGGCGGTGACGCATGTCGTGCACGAACCCTGCCGCAACTGGACCCGGCCTTCGGACCACGTCCCGCTCGTTACGGAATTCGCGATTTGAGCGGCGGGCGCGACGTCGCCCGAGCGATCGACGCGCTGAAGCGCGGCTGGCCCGTCCGAATCGACGGCATCGGCTTCCTGGCGGTGGAGACGGCGGACGAGGCCGCGCTCGCCGCGTTCGACGCGAACGGGCCGGCCGCCCTGCTCATCTCCGGCCCGCGGGCGGCGACTCTCAAGCTCGCCAACCAGCGCGACGCGGTGCCGACCGGGCCGGTCCGGATCGAGCGGACCTCGATGAGCCTGGCAGACGCCACGGCGGTGGCCGATCCGGCGCTCGATTTGTCGAATCCGCTCAAGGGTCCGTTCAGGACGCGGCCGATCGCCTGCGAGCGGGCCGCAGCGGCCGCGGTCACGCTGGCGCGGCGGGCGGGGCTGCTTCCGGCCCTGTTCCTCGACGGCGTCGCCGGGGAGGATGCCGTCCTCCTCGACGCCGCCGATGTCGAGGCCTTCGAAAGTCGTCCTTCGCTCCGCATCGCCTCGCGCGCGAAGCTGCCGACCCGGTTCGCCGAGCAGGCCGAGATCATTGCCTTCCGCTCGGAAGAGGACGGCGCCGAGCATGTCGCGCTTGTCGTCGGCGCGCCCTCGGGCCGGCCGCCGCTCGTCCGCCTGCACAGCGAGTGCCTGACCGGCGACGTGCTCGGCTCGCTGAAATGCGACTGCGGGCCGCAGCTCGACGCCGCCCTCGAGGCGATCGCCGCTTCCGGCTGGGGAATTCTCCTCTATTTGCGGCAGGAGGGCCGCGGCATCGGCCTCGTCAACAAGCTTCGCGCCTACGCGCTTCAGGACCAGGGCTTCGACACGGTCGACGCCAACCTCCGGCTCGGCTTCGCCGACGACGAGCGCGATTTCGGAGTCGCCGCCGCCATGTTGGCGAAGTTGGCGCAGATCGAGATTCGCCTGCTCACCAACAACCCGCGCAAGGTCGAGGGGCTGGAGGCGGCGGGGATCCGCGTGGCGGAGCGGGTGCCGCTGCGGGCGGGCGGCAATCCGCACAATCGCGACTATCTCGAGACCAAGCGCTCGCGCAGCGGCCACACGCTCTGACGCCATGGCGGCGCGGCCGGTTCAGCCAAGGAAAGCAAGCACTTCCGCATAGCTGGCGACGACCGGGGAAGCGCCGGCGGCCCGCAATCTCTCGCCATAGCCGGGACCGCAATGCCGGCCGGCGCACAGGCCGGCCACCGTCATTCCGGCCGCGCGGGCGGCGGCCACGCCCGGTGCCGTATCCTCGAGGACGAGCACTCGGTCCGGCGCGACGCCGAGCTGGCCGGCGGCGTACAGATAGATGTCGGGATGGGGCTTGCCGCGACCGACATGCTCGGCGGCGCTGAACAGCCGCTCGCCGTAATGGTGGAGGTGGCCGAACCTCTCGATCGAGCCGCGCAGCCAGCGGGTCGGGCTGGAGGAGGCGACCGCCTTCGGCACCGGCCCGAGCGCCTCGAGGAAAGCCTCGACACCGTCGACCGCCGTGACCTCGTCCAGCCGCAGCTGGAAAGCCGCTCTGGAGCGGACCTTGAAATCCGCCGGCAAGGGCCGCCCCGTCTCCGCCTCGATCGCCGCGCAGGTGTCCGCCCAGTGCAGGCCGATATAGCGTTCGACCGCCTGTTCGGTGGTGGTGGGATGGCCGAGCGCGGTCAGCGCCTCGGCGAGGATCGCGTTGGACAGTATCTCGCTGTCGACGATGACCCCGTCGAAATCGAAGATCACCGCCTGGTACCTCAGCGCCGTTCTCCGAACAAAGCGGTGCCGACCCTGACATGGGTGGCGCCGGTCATCACCGCCGTCTCGTAATCGCCCGACATGCCCATGCTGAGCCCGGCGAGGCCATGCCGGCGGGCGAGCTTGGCGAGCAGTGCGAAATAGGGCGCCGGCTCCACCCCGGCGGGGGGAATGGCCATCAGGCCGACGACCGGCAGCCCGGCCTCGCGGCTCGTCTCGACGAGCCCGGCCAGGCCGGCGACGGCGCAGCCGCCCTTCTGCGGCTCGTCGCCGATATTGACCTGGAGGAAGCAGTCCGGCCGCCGGCCGTGTTTCGTCATCGCCCCGGCGAGCGCCGCGACCAGCGACGCCCGGTCGACCGAGTGGATCGAGTCGAACAGCGCGACCGCGTCCCCGGCCTTGTTCGACTGGAGGGCGCCGATGAGGTGGAGCCGGACCTCGGGCGTCTCGGCCTTGAGCGCCGGCCACTTGGCCTGCGCCTCCTGGACCCGGTTCTCGCCGAACTCGCGCTGGCCGGCCTCGATCAGCGGCCGGATCGCTTCGGGGCCGTGAGTCTTCGAGACGGCGACGAGAACGACCTCGTCCGGCTCGCGGCCGGCCAGCCGGGCGGCTCGGCCGATCCGGCTCCTGGCCTCGTCGAGCCGCCCTGCGGGTGATGCGCCGTCCATGGCGGCTGCTATAGGAAGCGCCATGTCCCGCCGCCAGCCTCTGCCGCGCCTCTGGCTGATGACCGACGAGCGCCAGGGCGAGGCGCTGTGGGCGGCTCTGGAGCGGCTGCCCAGGGGGGCGGGGGTGGTGTTCCGCCATCATCGCCTGGCGCCCGGCGAAAGGCGGCGGCTGTTCGAGCGGGTGCGCAAGGTGGCGAGGCGACGCCGGCTGTTCCTCCTGGCCGGCGGCGCAGGTTTGCGTGCCGATGGGGTCCACAATGGCCGCGGCAGCGGCTTCAGGAGCGCCTCCGCCCACGATTTGGCGGAGCTGAAGTCCGCCGAACGTTCGGGCGCGGGCCTGGTCTTCCTCTCGCCCGCCTTTCCGACCCGCTCGCACCCCGAAGCGCGAGCGCTCGGGCCGTCACGGTTTGGCCTGATCGCCCGTCAGGCGCGCGTGCCGATCATCGCTCTGGGCGGAGTCGATGCGCGCAAGGCGCGGCGGTTGCCGCATATCTACGGCTGGGCCGGGATAGATGCGTGGAGTTGAATGCGGAACGTATGCATTCTTCGTCACCCTGGACTCGTTTCAGGGTCCAGCCGGTCATTCGGCCCGGAGGCGGAGGGACCGGATCCTGAAACGAGTTCAGGATGACGGTAATGACGGGGTGCGGAGCGCGAAGCTAGAAGCGGAACGCCGTTCCGACGTAGACGGCCTGGCTGTCGCGGCGCTGGTCGGCGAGGGCTTCGAGCCGGTCGTGCTGGATCTTGTAGCGGACGCCGCCGGTGACATCGAGGTTGCGGGCGATCCGGTACGAGCCGCCGACCCCGACCGTATAGCTCTCGTCGTCGGCGATGATCCGCGGAGTCGTCGGGTCGGGGCGCGAGGCCCCCGCCTCGGCGCGGGCGGTGAAGCGGTCGCCGGAATAGCTGACCCCGACCTCGGCCGCCTGGCGGCCGCCGGGCAGGGTGCCGCCCTTGACGCTGTCGACGTCGCCGGAGAGCGCGAAGCGCTTCCAGCCGATCGAGGCGCCGAGATTGTAGACGGTGGGCGTGATCGCGGTGACCGAAGTCGCCGAGGCGTCGGCGGCCCGGCGCAGCGCCCCGGCCGGAGTCGCGGCGCGGGCGCGGATGGCGACCCGGATCGACTGGCTGCGGTTGCGCGCGGTCGGCGCCGGCGTGAAGCGGAAGCTGCTCGCCTGGGTGCCGCGGCGGGCGAGCTCGGCGGCGAGGCGAGGATCGGCGACCGCGGGCGTGAACGTGCCGGCACGAAGCGAAGCGGTGGGCCGCGTCTTCCTGGCGGCCTGGCTGGTCGCGGCGAGGGCGGGCGCGAGCAAAAGCGACAGCGCGACGAGCGTTGCGCTTCCCAAAGCTACCGGTCCTGCGAGCTTCACAACCACCGCTGGCGACTCCACTGACGATGCGGATGTAGTACGTCCGCGCCGGTCAAACCAGCGAAGCCGGGTCGGCGGACACGAATCGTTCCGGCATGTTGCATCTTTTCCACAACCCCGTTCCCGAACCGGCGACACGCACCCGCCGCTCGACGGCCTGTCCCCGGGAGAGAGACGGCTTGCCGCCCGCGTGGCGCGTTCTATAACGGCGCTCGATCCCTGTAGTTTCAAGGAAACATTCTTCCATGCGACGCGCTGCAATTCCGGCCCTGATTTTCGTCGGCGCCCTCAGCCTCACGGCCTGCTCCTTCGTCCAGCAGGACGTCAACAAGACGCTCGGGCGCGGTTCCGGCAACCGGGCCCGCCAAGCCGACCTCGCCGCCTCGCAGGTGACCACGATCGGCGTCAATTCCTATTTGTGGCGCGCGGCGCTCGAGACCCTCTCCTTCGCGCCGATGGCGCAGGTCGATTCGAACGGCGGCGTGATGGTCACCGACTGGTACACCAACCCGAACACGCCCAGCGAGCGGGTCAAGGTCACCGCCACCATCCTCGACCGCGACCTGCGCGCCGACGCGCTGCGCGTGGCCGCCTCGCGGCAGGTGCTCCAGGCCGGCCAGTGGGTCGACGCCCCGGTCGCCGCGGCCACCGTCCAGAAGCTCGAGGAGATCATCCTCACCCGCGCCCGCGATCTCCGCCGAAACGCCATCGCCAGTTAGGGTCCGAACTCAGGAGCTCACATGGCGGCGCGTTTCAACCCGCTCGAGGCCGACGCGCGCTGGCAGAAGCTGTGGGAGGAGAAAGGCACCTTCCGCGCTTCCGGCGACGGCGCCCGGCCCCGCGCCTATGTCCTCGAAATGTTCCCTTATCCGTCGGGGCGCATCCACATAGGCCATGTCCGCAACTATACGATGGGCGACGTGCTCGCCCGCTACAAAAGGATGAACGGCTTCGACGTGCTCCACCCGATGGGCTGGGACGCCTTCGGAATGCCGGCCGAGAATGCGGCGATGCAGAAGAAGGTCCATCCCGGCCAATGGACCCGCTCGAACATCGAGACGATGCGCGGGCAGCTCAAGCTGATGGGCTTCGCGATCGACTGGAGCCGGGAGTTCGCCACCTGCGAGCCCGATTATTACGGCCATGAGCAAGCCCTGTTCCTCGACCTCTACGAAGCGGGCCTCGTCTATCGCAGGCAGAGCGAGGTCAATTGGGACCCGGTCGACATGACCGTGCTCGCCAACGAGCAGGTGATCGACGGCCGCGGCTGGCGTTCGGGCGCCCTCGTCGAGCGGCGCAAGCTCAACCAGTGGTTCCTCAGGATCACCGACTTCGCCGACGAGCTTCTCGACGGCCTCGGCAGCCTTGACCAGTGGCCCGACAAGGTGCGGCTGATGCAGGAGAACTGGATCGGCAGGAGCCAGGGGCTGCGCTTCCGGTTCGAGCTGGCGGCGTCCGAGGAGAACGGAGCCCTCCCTTCCTCGTTCGATGTCTTCACGACCCGGCCGGACACGATCTTCGGAGCGAGCTTCGCGGCGATTTCGCCCGATCACCCGATCGCGCTGGCGCTGGCGGACGCCAATCCCGTCCTCGCCGCCTTCATCGCCGAGTGCAAGCAGGGCGGGACCACCGCCGCCGAGCTCGAGACAGCCGAGAAGAAGGGCTTCGACACCCGAATCCGAGTCGTCCACCCGCTGGACCCGGAATGGACGCTGCCGCTCTACGTGGCCAATTTCGTGCTGATGGACTATGGCACCGGCGCCATTTTCGGCTGTCCGGCGCACGACCAGCGCGACCTCGATTTCGCCCGCAAATACGTTTTGCCGGTGATCCGGGTCGTTGCCCCTTCGCCCGAAGAGGCGGCCGAACCGGTCGGCGACGAGGCTTATACCGGGCCGGGCCGGCTGGTGAACAGCCGCTTCCTCGACGGGCTGACGGCGCAGGACGCGATCCGCGACGTGATCGCCCGCGCCGAGGCTGACGGCTGGGGCGAAGGCACGACCGTCTGGCGCCTGCGGGACTGGGGCGTCTCGCGCCAGCGTTACTGGGGCACGCCGATCCCGATCGTCCATTGCGAGGCCTGCGGCCCGGTGCCCGTGCCGCGCGGGCAGTTGCCGGTGGTGCTGCCCGAGGACATCGACTTCGAGACTCCGGGCAACCCGCTCGACCGCCACCCGACATGGAGCAAGGTCGATTGCCCGAGCTGCGGCGGCGCGGCCCGCCGCGAAACCGACACGCTCGACACGTTCGTCGATTCCTCCTGGTATTTCATCCGCTTCGCCAGCCAGCCCGCCGACCGGCCGTTCGACAAGGCCGAGGCCGAGCGCTGGCTTCCCGTCGACCAGTATATCGGCGGCGTCGAGCATGCGATCCTCCATCTCCTCTACGCCCGTTTCTGGACGCGCGCGCTCAGCCGGATCGGACGGCTCGACGTCGAGGAGCCGTTCAAGGGCCTCTTCACCCAGGGGATGGTCACCCACGTCACCTTTCAGGACTCGGAGGGCCGATGGCTGACGCCAGACGAGGCCGAGAGCCACTCCGGCCCGGTGACCCGGGGCCGGATCGAGA
>JAXDPG010000449.1:0-4841 GCA_034668485.1 Sphingomonadales bacterium | reverse complement strand
CGACGAGGTCGACCGCCTCCGCCTTGCCGCTCCGGACCTTGAACGGCGAGCTCTTGCGATTGACCGCCATCAGCGCGGCCTTGAGCTTCGCCGCCGACTGCCGCTTCACTCCGGACGGGGCGGGCTTGTTGCCGGTCAGCCAGTCGAACCATCCCATTTTTCGATCCTCCTTTGCCGTCATGCCAGCGCAGGCTGGCATCCCGGCGGGTGAAGGCGACGGCGCTTTTCACCCCCTGGGGGCCCAGCCTTCGCTGGGGCGACGTCATTCCGGCTTTGGCAGCTTCTTATCCGCCCGGCATTGCTTCAGCGGCTTGGGCTGGGCGTCGGCGACGCTGGTCACCTGGCCGTCGCGGTCGGCGGTGATCGTCATGCAGGCGCAGCCATAGCCGTAATGGCCGTTGGTCTCGACCCAGCCGGCCGTGCTCATGTCGGGCATATCGT
Source organism: Sphingomonadales bacterium (assembly GCA_034668485.1). Classification (GTDB taxonomy): domain Bacteria; phylum Pseudomonadota; class Alphaproteobacteria; order Sphingomonadales; family Sphingomonadaceae; genus Allosphingosinicella. The sequence goes on along the minus strand of JAXDPG010000449.1, from coordinate 4,400 downwards.
CCATCCCCGGCGCCTGGTCGGCGCCCTGGGTCCCGAGGATCCACTGGTCCTCGGCATCGGTCAGCCACCAATTGCCCGGCGTCGGATTGGAGAGCCAGCCGCAGCGGCGCTCGCCCGCGCCGGGGGCCGAAGCCTTCGGACCGGCCGCTTCGACCTCGGCAGGCGCCCGGGCGGACGCGGCGGCAGGCGCCGCCTCCACCTTGTTCTCCGGAGCGGTGAGCGCCTCCCGGCCGTTGTCCGGTCCGGGCGGAGCGGCCTCGGGCGAGCAGCCGGCGAGCAGGGCCGCGAGGGCGCCGGCGAAAGGCGGCAGGAGCCTGATCAACGGAACACGCAGGTCGCGCCGCCCCACAAATTGGTGACCTTGGCCCCGGGCGCCGCGGAAGCGAGGATTCCGCTCAGCCCGCCCGCGCGGAATTCGGTGCCGAGCGTGCTCTCCTCCACCTCAAAGCCCGGCAGCGCGGCGACCTGGGCGCGGCCGGAGCCGATGCCGACACCGCCGGCCGTCTTCAGCTCGCCATTGCTGTCCCAGCCGGCGAAACTTCCCTCTTCGAACCAGAGCGTGATCTCGTCCTTCCACTCGGCGAATTCCATGCCGCCGCCGCCGCAATCCTGGTTCAGGCCGCGCTTGGAGGGCGCCCGGCCGAGGGCCTTGGCCACGGCCTCGACGGCTGCCGCTTTCGGCGTTCCGAACGGCAGCGTACCGCTGGCCAGCCCAAGGCCCGAACCTTCGAGCACCAGCGGAGCGACGACTTCCGGCGCCGGCCTGGCCGGCTTAGGTGCGGCGGCGGCGGCGTTATTGGCCGGGACCGCCGAGTTTTCGGACTTGTCGCTCGGGCTTATCCCGGGACCGCAGCCCGCAAGGGAGAAGAGCAGGCCGGCAAGGAGCGGGCCGATGATCGTCTTGTTCAAGCGGTTTCCCCTGTCGCTGCGACCGGCCCTGGACTGCGCCGCGTCCCATGGCAATCGGGACGGCTAGTCCCCGATCCCGCTTCCGTCCGCAGCGCCGCCCTTCAGAACGAACCGCTTGTCGCAATAGCCGCAGTCGACATAGCCTTTCTCGTCGATCTGCAGATAGACCCGGGGATGGCCGAGCGCCGGATGCGTCTCGCTTGCGCCGTCACAGGCCACTCGCGGCGTCGCGACGTAGCTGATCTCGGGCGTGAAGCGATCGGTCTGCATGGCGCGGGCTCTAGCAACGGGGCTCGGCAGCCGCAATCAAGTCTCGGCCATGAAGTCGCTGATCGCGGCGGTGACCGTCCCCGGCTCCTCCCAGGTGATGAAGTGGCCGGCGCTGGGGGACGTCACCAGGCGCAGATCCTCGATCAGCTCGTGCAGGCCGTCGAGCTGGACCGGCAGCAGTGCCGTGTCCTTCAGCCCCCAGACCACGAGCACAGGCATCTTCAGCCTGGGAAAGGGCGCGTGAGTCCAGAGCGGCGCCTTCGCCTCCTCGCCGGGCGCCGGCACCGCGATCTTCGACGCGCGGTACCAGTTGAGCATGGCGGTGAGGGCGCCCGGCTGCGACCAGTCGTCGAGATAATGCTGGCGCTCCCCGGCCGGCAGCCTGGTGCCGTCGGCATGGCTCAGCATGACCCGGTCGAGGAATCCTTCCAGCCCCATGCCGGTGATCGCCGCCTCCGCCGCGGGCGAGCGGAAGAAGCTGATATATTGCGATGCCTCGCGCTGCGCCGCGTCGTCGATCAGGCTCTTCTGGAAGACGAGGGGATGGGGCGCGTTGACGATGATCAGGCGCTTGACCCGGAAGGGGTGGGTCAGCGCCGCCGTCCAGGCGACGGCGCCGCCCCAATCGTGGCCCGCGAGGGTGAAATGGTCGAGACCGAGCGCGTCGGCGAGCGCCATCACGTCCGCGACGATCCTGTCGGTCTGGTAATTCTCAACGCCTTCCGGCTTGTCGGAAGCGGCGAAGCCGCGCTGGTCGGGCGCGTGGACCCGGTAGCGGCCGGCGAGGCCGGCGAGCTGGTGACGCCAGGTGCGATGCGATTCGGGGAAGCCGTGGAGGAAGAGGATCGGCTCGCCATCCTCGGGTCCGGCGGAGGCGACATTGAGCGTAACGCCGGTGGCGAGGGGAATTCGGCTGTAGGTAAGGTCGCTCATGGTTCTGGCTGCTCCCCAACTACGGATAGCTCACAGTCTTGGGCGGGACCGTCGGCAGCGGGATGAACTCGTCGTCGTCGTCGGGCGGCAGGACGAACTTTCCCGCCCGCCAATCCTCCTTGGCCTGCTCGATCCGCTCCCGGCTCGAGGAGACGAAATTCCACCAGACATGGCGCGGGCCGTCGAGCGGCGCGCCGCCGCACAGCATGACGTGGGCGCCGGCCGCCGAACGAAGCGTCGCCGCCACGCCGGGCGCGAGCACATAGAGGACGCTGCGCTCGAGCGTCAGACCGTCGAGGCTCGCCTCTCCTTCCGCGACATAGAGAGCGCGCTCGTCGGCGCCGGCGTCGACCGGCATCGCGCCGCCGGGCTCCAGCCGGATGTCGGCATAGATGGTTTGGCTGTGGCAGGTGACCGGCGAGGTCTCGCCCCACAAGCTCCCCATCACGACCCGGGCGCTGGCGCCGCCACCGCCGACGACCGGCAGCCGGTCCTTCGCGACATGCTCGAAGGCCGGGTCGATCTCTTCCTTCGCTTTGGGCAGCGCGATCCAGGTCTGGATGCCGCTCAGCTCGGGCCCGTCGGCGCGTAGCGCGGCCGGGCTGCGCTCGCTATGGGCGATGCCCCGCCCGGCGGTCATCAAATTGACCGCGCCCGGCTCGATGGTGGCGAACGTGCCGAGCGAATCGCGATGGTCGATGGCGCCGGCGAACAGATAGGTGACGGTGGCGAGGTTGATATGCGGATGCGGCCGGACGTCGATGCCGCCGCCCCGCTCCAGCTTCGCCGGCCCCATCTGGTCGAAGAAGATGAACGGCCCGATCGTCGTCCGCTCGCGGTGCGGCAGCGTGCGATGGACCTTGAAGCCGCCGAGATCGTGGGTCGCGGGGCGGAGAGTCTGGAGGATGAGGTCGTCGGGCATGCCGCCTTTTAGCCGTCATTGCGAGCGAAGCGAAACAATCCAGTGCGGCATCCGAGGCCCGCTGGATTGCTTCGTCGCTGCGCTCCTCGCAATGACGGTCACTCCCCAGGCGCCCTTGCCTTGATCGCCAGGGCATGGATCCGGTCCCGGAGCAGGTCCGCAAGCGCCCCGTTCACCGCCCGCTGCCGCTCCACCCGGCTCATCCCGGCGAAGGCTGCCGACTCGATCTCCACCGTGAAATGGCTCTCGCCGCTGCCGTCGTCGCCGGCATGGCCGCGATGGCGGGCGCTGTCGTTGATCACGGCGAGGCGTGTCGGAGCGAGGGCGGCGCGCAGGCGTTGTTCGATCTCGAGCGCCACGGAACCGGTGAAAGGCTGGGTCATGTCGCCTATATAGGCTGGTTTGGAGCGAAGGTGACAGAGTGGCGAGCAGCGGGAGCAGGCAGACGAAGTTTCACGGCCGGGCGGAGGCGCGGGGCGTCTGCGGGCATCCGGGCTGCGACGCGCCGGCCGAGTTCCGGGCCCCGGCCGGCCGCGGCCCGAGCTTCGACGGCCCCGGCGACTGGCGCTGGCTGTGCCTCGACCATGTCCGCGAGTTCAACGCCGGCTACAATTATTTCGAGGGGATGAGCAGCGACGAGATCCAGTCCGCCCACAATCCCTATGGCGGCTGGGACCGCGAGACCCGCGCCTTCGCCCATATGGGCGCCGACGGGCCGCCGCGCTGGTCCGATTTCCAGGACCCGCTCGACGCGATCGGCGCCCGCTTCCGCCGCGCCGCCGCCGAAGGGCCGCGCCTCGACGGCCGCGAGCTCAGCGAAGGCGACCGCAAGTCGCTTCGAATCCTCGGCCTCGGCACCGACGCCGACCGCCGCAGCCTCAGGCGCCGCTACGCCGACCTTCTGCGCCGCTACCATCCCGACCATAATGGCGGCGACCGCGGCCACGAGAAAGCGTTGCAGGCGGTGATCGAGGCTTATACGCACCTCAAGTCCCGTCCGGCCTTCGCCTGATTCCCCACGCTAGAGAGAAACCATGTCCGATCTGCCCAACGCCAACCCCGCCAGTCGCGGCGCCGTCGTGATGGACGCGCCCGACAAGATGGCGAAGGTGCGCGATCTGTTCGGCATCGACACCGACATGGAAGTGCCCGCCTTCTCCGAAGCGGACGAACGGGTGCCGGACCTCGACCCGGCCTACGTCTTCGACCCCGACACGACGCTCGCCATCTGCGCCGGCTTCGGCAAGAACCGCCGGGTGATGGTCCAGGGCTATCACGGCACCGGCAAGTCGACCCATATCGAGCAGGTGGCGGCGCGGCTGAACTGGCCGCTGATCCGGATCAACCTCGACGCCCATATCAGCCG
>JAXDPG010000448.1:0-3914 GCA_034668485.1 Sphingomonadales bacterium | reverse complement strand
GTTCAGCATGATGCCGTTTTTCGTAAAGCGGTCGATCTCGTTAGTGACGACCGAAGCGCGCTTTTCCCGGATCGCGTTGAACAGATCGCCGTCCGGCACCAGGCACGGCCGCTGGTCCCAGGGATTGTAGCGCGGCGTGAAATGGGTGCCGACGTCATAGCCTTCGGGGAGGAGCTTCCTCACTTCCTCGAGCAGTCTCTCCTTCACCTTCGCCGGCCGTTTGCGGGCGAGGTTGAAGAAGAACATTTGGAGGAGGACGTTTTTCCAGCGCGTGATGCCGTAGGCGAGCTTCGACGGCAGAACCTTGCGGAGGCCGTTGGCGAGCGTGTCTTCCGACGGGCGCGAGACCATGTAGGTGGGCGACCGCTGCAGCATGACGACGTGCGCCGCGTCCCTGGCCATTTCCGGCACGATGGTGACTGCCGTCGCGCCGCTGCCGATCACGACGACCTTCCGGCCTGCATAATCGAGATCCTCCGGCCAGAATTGGGGGTGGACGATCTGGCCGCGGAAGCCGTCCCGGCCGGCGAATTCGGGATCGTAGACCTCGGCATAATTATAATAGCCGCTGCATATGTGCAGCCAGTTGCAGGTGAAGCGGATTCGCTCGCCGCTGTCGGTGCGCTCGGCCTCGACCGTCCAGCGCGCGTCGGCCGACGACCAGTCGGCGCGCTTCACCTGGTGGCGGAAGCGGATGTGCGGCCGAATGCCGTAGCGGTCGGCGGTGTCGTTGACGTAGCGCAGGATCGAGGGTCCGTCGGCGATCGCCTTGGCTTCCTCCCAGGGCCGGAAGGAATAGCCCAGGGTGTACATGTCGCTGTCCGAACGGATGCCGGGATAGCGGAACAGGTCCCAGGTGCCGCCGATCGCGTCGCGGCCCTCGAGGATGACGTAGGAGCGGCCCGGGCTGCCGGCCTGGAGGTGATAGGCGGCGCCGATACCGCTGAGGCCGGCGCCGACGAACAGGACGTCATGATGCTCGAGACGGCCGCCGGCCGCGGCGCCCGCTCGGGTGATCCCACTTTCAGCCATTCCGTGCCCCCCGGGCCTGCCGACCCAACGCGTCCGCTTGACACCAATAGAGCGCAAGGGGATTGTGCGACAAGAAGCATAAAGTTGCCGAATGCAACCGGCACTTGGGGAGAACGGGCCCAACGCGGCCCCGGGGAGGAACATCGCAATGAAAAAGTCCGTGATTCTCGCGCTTGGCGCGTCCGTGTTCGCGCTGGTCGCTGTGGCTCCGGCCGCCGCCCAGACGGTGCCGGAACCGGAGGGCGGGGAGCAGACCGGCGACATCACGACCGGCGCCGGCGCCGACCAGGCCGGCGACGCCGAGAGCGGCACCACCCAGAGCGCCGACGAGGGCGACATCATCGTCACCGCCCAGCGCCGCGCCGAGAGCCTGCAGAGCGTTCCGATCGCGGTCTCCGCCTTCACCGGCGAGGCGCTGGAGCGCCAGCAGATCGAGAATGCGAGCGACCTCCAGCAGAGCCTGCCCAACGTCACCTACACCAAGACCAACTTCACCTCGTCGAGCTTCACCATCCGCGGCATCGGCGATCTGTGCACCGGCTTCTCCTGCGATTCCGCGACCGGCATCCACGTCAACGACATGCCGCTCACCTCCACCCGCCTGTTCGAGACCGAATATTTCGACCTCGAGCGGGTCGAGGTGCTGCGCGGGCCGCAGGGCACCCTGTTCGGCCGCAACGCCACTTCGGGCGTGGTCAACTTCATCACCGCCCGGCCCGATCTCAACGCGATCCACGCCAGCGCCAGCGGCGAATATGGCAATTTCAATTCGATGAAGCTGACCGGCATGATCAACGTGCCCGTCGGGGACGTCGTCGGCATCCGCCTCGCCGGCTACTGGCTCAACCGCGACGGCTATATCAGGAACACCTTCGACAACAGCCGGATCGACGACCGCGACCTCTACGCTCTGCGCGGCACGATCCGCATCCAGCCCACTTCGAGCACGACGCTCGACCTGATCGGTTATTATTTCCACGAGCGCGACAACAGGTCGCGCATCCAGAAACAGCTTTGCCACCGGGATAACACCGGAATCCTCGGCTGCCAGCCCGATCGCACCGCTTTCGAGACGGTCAACGGCAACGCCACGCTTGCGGCGATCCTGACCTCGCGGGAATTCTTCCGGATCAACAATGCGGCGCTGACCAATTTCGGCCTCGGCAGCCTCTACGGCGCCGACAATTTCTTCGGCGGGGTCACCAATCCGGCCAGCCTGCGCACCGTCCGGACCGATTTCGCGCCGACCTATTTCGCCGAGGAAAAGCACCTGATGGCGCGCCTCGAGCAGGGGATCGGCGACCAGTTCGACCTCACCGTCACCGGCGGCTGGACCCAGCAGCAGGTAGACAGCCGCACCGACTACAACCTCGTCGCGGGCAACTCGCTCGCCGGCAATGTCGGCATCGCCACCCTGGTCGCGACCGCCGCGGCGCCCGGCGGACTGTTCCCGGGCGGGGTCAATCCCTACACCAACGCGAGAAACGCGCTGATCGGCCCCGGCGGTACCGTCTGCACGTCCGAGACCAATCTCAACTACACCGGCGTCTTCGGCGGCTTCACCAACCGCTGCAGCGCGGGAAGCACCGACTACGACCGCTCACAGAGCCACTCGCGCCAATATTCGATCGAGGCCCATCTCGACAGCGACTTCGACGGGCCGTTCAACTTCCTGATCGGCGGTATCTACCTCGACAACAAGTTCACCGATTCGAACTATTACGTTGCTTCGTTCGGCCTCGATTACGCGGCCGGAATCCTCGGCGCGGCGACCGCGCTCGGCCAGCGCGCGGCGGGCAACGTCGCCTTCCCGAACGTCTTCCTGGCGCCGCCGACCTACAATAGCGAGGTCAGCTACTTCAAGCTGAAGAGCTACGGCCTGTTCGGCGAAGTCTATTTCGACGTCAACGACAAGCTCAAGATCACCGGCGGGCTGCGCTATTCGAACGACAAGAAAAGGCAGATCGCTCGAGTGCCTTTGCTCAGCTGGCCGGTGCCCTTCGGCACCACCGACGCCAACGCCTCGCCCTTCGCCGGCAATTTCGACGCCGATCCGACCATCACCGGCAACCAGCCTTACAACGATGCCCGCGCCGCGTTCGACGAGATCACCGGCCGCTTCGTCGTCGACTACGAACTCACGCCGGACAACCTCGTCTACGCCTCCTACTCGCGCGGCTATAAATCGGGCGGCATCAACCCGCCGATCAACCCGATCTTCGCGGTGCCGGCGACCTTCGCCCCGGAGATCATCAACGCCTTTGAGATCGGCTCGAAGAACAGCTTCTCCAATGGCCGCATCCGGCTCAACCTCGCCGCCTTCTACTACGACTACAAAGGCCTGCAGCTGAGCCGGATCGTCGCCCGCACCTCGGTCAACGACAATACCGACGCCGAGATTTACGGCGCCGAGGCTGAGGCCGTGTTCCGGCCGTCGCCCAACCTGCTGATCAACCTGTCCGGCAGCTATCTGCACAGCAAGATCAAGGACCTGCTGCTCTCCGATCCGCGCGACGTCTCCGGCGGCCGCACCGACACGGTGATCATCAAGGACGTCACCAACGCGTCCAACTGCGCCGTCATCCCGAACACGGCCGGCAACGCGGTCGGCGCCAACACTTTGGTGACGGCGTTCAACGGCGCGATCGGCCTCGCCGGGCCGGTGCCGGTGCCGGGGACCCACACGACCGGCGCCTACTCGATCTGCGACTCCCTCGCCGCCACCATCGCCAGCCCGTCGGCGCCGCTGCGCGCGCTGTTCGCGACTCCGACCGGGCCCTTGCCCTTCACCGTGTCGCAGGGCGTCCAGCTCGATCTCAGCGGCAACGAGCTGCCGCAGGCGCCGAACTGGAAATTCTCGGCCGGGATCCAGTACACCTTTC
>JAXDPG010000447.1:0-18216 GCA_034668485.1 Sphingomonadales bacterium | reverse complement strand
AGATGTCGAAGTCGATCGGCAACACCGTCGACCCGATCGCCGTCATCCGCGACAGCGGCGCCGACATCCTCCGACTGTGGGTGGCCTCGACCGACTATTTCGAGGACGTGCGCATCTGCAAGGAGATCCTCGCCGGCACGTCGGACGCCTATCGCAAGCTCAGGAACCCCTTCCGCTACCTGCTCGGCGCCCTGGCCGGCTTCGAGGGAGCGGAACGGGTCGCGCCGGCTCAGATGCCGGAGCTGGAGCGCTGGGTGCTCCATCGCCTGGCCGAGATCGACGGCGAGCTGCGCGAGGCGGCCGAGGGCTATGAGTTCAACCGCTACGTGCGGCTGATCTCGAATTTCGCCAATGACGACCTCTCCGCCTTCTTCTTCGATATCCGCAAGGACAGCCTCTATTGCGACGCCCCCTCGTCGCTGAAGCGCCGCGCCTGCCGGACCGTCCTCGACACCGTCTTCCACGCGCTGGTGCGCTGGATGGCGCCGGTCCTGTGCTTCACCACCGAGGAAGTCTGGCAGACCCGCTTCCCGGACGAGGGCGGCTCGGTGCACCTGCTCGAATGGCCGGAAATCGACGCGGCGTGGCACGACGAGGCGCTGGGCGAGAAATGGGCACTGATCCGCTCCACCCGGGAGAATGTCACCGAGAGCATCGAGCCGCTGCGCCGCGAGAAGCTGATCGGCTCCAGCCTCGAGGCGAAGGTGCTCTATCCAAGCGTCCAGATCGACATGCTCGACACCGATCTCGCCGAGCTGGCGGAAATCTACATCGTCTCCGAGGTGGCCGAGGGCGAGAGCGAGACGATCGAGGTGACCAAGTCCGACTATGCGAAATGTGGGCGCTGCTGGCGCCTGCTTCCGGAAGTGAGCGAAGACGGGGGCCTTTGCGCCCGCTGCGAGGGGGTGGTGAATGGCTGATTTGTCTCAGGATTCGGAGCGGATCCGAAGGAACCGGGTGATCGGCCTGTGCGTCGCTTTGGCCCTCCTCGTCCTGGACCAGGCGGCGAAGTGGATCGTGACCTACCCGGTGCAGCTGCCGCACCGCAAGATCATCGACGTGACGCCTTTCTTCACCTTGCGCTGGCTTGAGAATAACGGAGTCTCGATGGGCCTGCTCAACGCCGAAAGCCAGACCGGGCGCTGGCTGCTCGTCGCACTCACCGCGGCGATCGCGGCCTTCGTCACCTTCTGGCTGTGGCGCGAGAAGCGTCGCGACGATACGATCGCTCTCTCGCTGGTGCTCGGCGGCGCCCTCGGCAACATCCTCGACCGGGTCCGTTTGGGCTATGTCGTCGATTATGCCGACCTGCATTTCGGCGACATCCACCCCTTTTTGGTCTTTAACGTGGGCGACGCTGCCATTACCATCGGCGTCCTGCTATTGCTGATCCGGGCGCTGCTGACGCGCGAACGGAAGGTCCCCGAGGAGGAAAAGTGACAATGCGTATCGTGAAGCCAGGCCTCGGCGCCTGCGCCCTGGCCCTGCTGCTGGCCGGCTGCGGCACCGGCGGCATCGCGGGCCGCGACCGGCCCGACGAGTTCGCGGTCACCCGCAACCAGCCTTTGGTCATCCCGCCCGACTACAACCTCACGCCGCCGCGCACCGGCGAACCGGTGCCGCAGGGGACGGACGCCCGCACCCAGGCGCTCGAGGCCCTGTTCGGCGGCCCCGCGCCGCGCAGCCAGAGCGAGCGCTTGATGCTCGATACGGCCGGCGGCGATCGCGTCGCCCTCGGCGCCCGCTCGGTCGCCGGCGATCCCGCCACCCAGGTCGTCGACAAGGGCGCCGTCACCCAGACGATCGTCGCCGCCCCCGCCGGCCCCGGCCGCGACGCGACGGTGACCACGCCGCAATGACGTCGTCCCAGCGAAGGCTGGGACCCCAGAGAGTGAAAGGCACCGGCGCATTTCACCCGCCGGGGCCCCAGCCGTTGCTGGGGCGACGGTGTAACTAACCCTTCCTTAGCCCTCCTCCTCTATCCTGCCGCGGATGACTCAGCAGGAGCCGCCTTTCTACGCCCCGGGCCTCGCCGACGCGGGGGCCCAGCTCGCGCAGCTCCGGCAGGTGCTGACGCTCGTCGGGGAGATGGCGGGCCGCGCCTCGCTCTCGCCGAGGGACCGCGACCTCGACGAAGCGGCGCGGATCAGCGCCGCTTATGCCCGCGCGCTGCCGATCGACCAGAAGAGGTTCGACGGCCTCGCCGCCGAGACCGCGCGCTGGGCCCAGGCCGGAGTCGAGGCCCTGCTCAAGCTCGACGAGGCCGGAATGCCGGTCCGCGCCGCCGCCGAGCGGCTGGCCGAAGAGCTGGAGAAGGGGCTGGCGGCGCTGGCGGAGCGGCTTCCCGATTAAGTCGCCGGCGGCGGCGGCCAATCCTTGACATGGATGTCGCGCTGCGGATTGGGCATGTCGATCCCATTCTCCTTGAACAGCTCCCAGACCCGGTTGAGGATCTGGGAGCGGACGCTGCCGATTCCCGCCTCGGGATCGCCGATCCAGACCAAAATCTCATGGTCGACCCCGCTCTCGCCGAACGCGGTCAGCCAGATGCTCGGTGGCCGGCTGGCCAGCACCCGGTCAGCCTCCCCCGCGGCCTGGACCATCAGCTGCTGGGCGAGCCTCAAGTCGCAATCGTAGGGGATCGAGACCGGGATGTGCACGCGCACGTCGCGGCTCGAATAGGACCAGTTCTCGACCTCCTGGGTCATGAGGTTCTCGTTGGGGATGAGATGCTCCTTGCCGTCGCGGGTGACGATCGAGACGGCCCTCACGCCGATCTTGGTGACGTGGCCGAAGCTGTCGCCGACGGCGATGACGTCGCCCGGCTTGATCGAGCGGTCCATCAGCAGGATGATGCCGGCGATGAGGTTGCCGAACGTCTTCTGAAGCCCGAAGCCGACGGCGAGACCGAAGGCGCCGGAGAAGACGGCGAGCGCGGTCAGGTCGATTCCGAGCAGGTCGATGCCGATGAAGAAGGCGGCGACCAGGATGGCGACGCTCGCCAGCTTCTGGCCGAGCAGCTGCTGGGTCGGATCGAGGCTCGAGGCGCGCCGGATCGAATGGCCGACGATCCGGTTGAGGAGCTTCACCGCCGCGTAGAGGGCGACGATGGTGACCAGCACCTGAAGCACGGTGAACAGCGAGATTCGGGTGCCGCCGGCCTGAAAGCCGACCCTGTCGAGCGTGTCGGTGATCGGCTTCAGCCCGCCGACAGCTCGCGCGAGGAGGGCGAAGAAGGTGACGGCGGCGAGCAGGGCGGCGACCCAGCGCTGCATTCCGAGGGCCGTCACCAGGCCCGAGACCAGCATCGCCGCCCAGCCCGCGAGCGCGATCCCGAGCACGATCGCTCCGAGCGGCCGCCAGGCGTCGGCGTTGAGGACGAGGGCGACGAGCAAAGCGCCGATCAGGAAGCGGGTGAGGTCGCACATGCGCGAGGCGAGGCTTTCGCCGCGCCCGCCGGCGCGATGCTCCCAGAAGGCGGCGAGACGGGCCCCCAGCCATCGCCCCAGAAGCCAGGACAGGCCCCATATCGCAGCGACGACCGCAACGGCGACGACGGCCGCCACCCAATCGCCATAGGTCGGCCAGGTGATTCCGAAACGCTCGACGAGGTTCCTCATGCCGGATCGCCGTAGCGGGCGAGCCCCGCCGCCAGATCCTCGATCAGGTCGTCCACGTCCTCCAGCCCGATATGGAGCCGGACCAGCGGCCCTTCGGCGCGCCATTGCGTCACGGTGCGGATGCGTTCCGGATCGGCGGGGACGACGAGGCTCTCATAGCCGCCCCAGCTGTAGCCGAGGCCGAACAGTTCGAGGCTTTCGATGAAACGGGTCCGTTCGGCGTCGCCGCCGCCGCGGAGCACGACGGAGAAGAGGCCGGACGAGCCGCGGAAGTCCCGCGTCCAGACTTCGTGGCCGGGACAGTCGGGCAGCGCCGGATGGAGGACGGCGGCGACCTGCGGCTGGTCCTTCAGCCAGCGGGCGATGCGGAGAGCGCTCGCCTCGTGCTGCCTCAGGCGAACGCCCATCGTCCTCAGGCCGCGCGAGCAGAGCCAGGCGTCGTCCGGACTGGCGGAGTGGCCGAGGTCCCAGCCGGTCCGCTCGAGCTTCGCATAATGTTGCGCGTTGGCGGTGACCGAGCCGAGCATGACGTCGGCATGGCCGCCGACATATTTGGTCGCGGCCAGGATCGACAGGTCGACCCCGGCGGCTAGGGCCGGGAAGAAGAGCGGAGTCGCCCAGGTGTTGTCGAGCAGCGTCGCGACTCCCCTGGCCTTCGCGGCGGCGCAGATGGCGGGGACGTCCTGCACCTCCATGGTCAGCGAGCCCGGGCTTTCGAGGAAGATGGCGCGGGTGCGCTCTCCGATCAGCTCGGCGATGCCGGCGGCCGCCATGGGATCGTAATAACGGGTGGCGACCCCGTAGCGTTTGAGGAAGCCGTCGCAGAAGCGCCGAGTCGGACCATAGACGCTGTCCGTCATCAGCAATTCGTCTCCGGCCGACAGCACCGACAGCAGGGCCGCCGTCACCGCCGCAAGCCCGGACGAATAGAGCATCGTCCCCGCCGCGCCCGGCTCGAGCTCGGTCAGCGCCTCGCTCAGCGCCCATTGGGTGGGGGTGCCGTGGAGCCCGTAATAGGGCTTGCCGAACTCGGGCGCCGCGGCGCGCAACTCGGCGACGGAGTCGAACAGGATGGTGGAGGCGCGGTGGACGGGCGGGTTGACCAGCCGGCCGCGCCATTCGGGACGGCGGCCGCCATGGACGAGGTTGGTGTCGGGCCGCCGGCCTTTCACGCCGGCCCCGTCGCCTTGGGCGTCGCCGGGTCGGCGCCCCATTCGGACCAGCTGCCGTCGTAGAGGCGTCCGTCCGCCCGGCCGAGCAGATGGGCGCCGAACAGAAGCACGCAGGCGGTGATCCCCGAGCCGCAGGTGGCGACCATCGGCCTCGCGAGGTCGACCCCGGCCTCGTCGAAGGCCGCGCGGAGCGCCTCGCCGCGCTTCCAGCTATTGTCCGCCTCGAACAGATTCCCCTGCGGCAGATTCTTCGATCCGGGAATGTGGCCCGAAGCCATGCCGGGCCTCGGCTCGGCTTCCTCGCCGCTGAAGCGCCCGGCCCCGCGGGCGTCGACGATCTCGTGGCTGCCGGCGCCGAGCAGACGCTCGACTCCGGCCTTGTCGACCACCGACCGCTCGTCGAAGCTCGGGCTGAAATGGCCGTGGCGGACCGGCGGCCGGCTGCTTTCAAGCGGACGCCCCTCCGCCTTCCATTTCTGCATCCCGCCGTCGAGGATCGCCACATAATGGGCGCCGAAGCTCTTCAGTATCCACCAAGCCCGCGCCGCGCTGTGCAGCGGGCTGTTGTCGTAGACGACGAAGCGCTGGCCGTCGCGAAGCCCGAGCGAGGCCATCCGGCTTGCGAACTTGGCGTCGGGCGGCACCATGTGCGGCAGCGGGCTGGAGGCGTCGGACACCTCCTCGAGGTCGAGGAAGACGGCGCCGGGAATATGCTCGGCCTCATATTCGGCGCGGGCGTCGCGCGGCGTGCCGGGCAGGAACAGGGTGGCGTCGATCGGCTTGAGGTCGCTCGCGCCGAGCTCCTTGTCCAGCCATTCGGTCGAAACGAGCGAGTCCATCAGGCCTCCTAACGCCGGACCACGCCAAGCCGCTCCAGCACCGCCAGATAGGCGGCGACCTCCTCGACCGGCGCCGGGCCGATGGTAGCGGCGAGCACGTCGCGTATCTCGCCGACGCTGCGCTTGCCGTCGACGAGGTTGAGCGTCTCGTAGCCGAAGCTCGGGCCGTCCCACACCGGCTCGCGGTCGAGGAGGGCCGGCCGGGCGATCCCAGCTTTCTTGAGATGGTCGTCGAGCCAGGAATAGCCGAAGCCGTCCATTGGACCCTTCAGGTCGGGATTGCGGCGGTAGACAGGGCCGGAAGGCGTGATCGGCCGAGCCAGCGACAGGGCATTCAACAGGCGCCCTTCGTCCCCGATGATGAACGGGCCGAAACTCTGGAGGGACTGGAGGACGCCTTCATAAGAGGCCCTATAGGACCGCCACAGCGCCTCGACATCGTCGTCCGGAGCGCCCGTCTCCCGCAGAGCGCGAACGCGCCGCTCGACCTCGGCCGCTCTTTGAAGCTGTTCCGAATGGAGGCCGGCCACCGATCGCGGATGCTCGGCATCCAGGTTCGCCAGGTACCAGGCCGAAGCCGCGGCAATGAACATCGCCCGCTTCATCTTGGTCGAGTCCAGATTGCCCGGCCAATCCTTGTTGGTGTGGATATAGATGTCGGGCCAGTCGGCCAGGTAGATCACGGGGACGCGCCAGCTTCCTTCGGCCCAGATCTGGTGGTCCGAGCCTTCGGAGAAGCCGCCGATCCTGGCGTGGAGCGGGTTCTTGGTGCCCTCCGGGTCGAGCAGCGGAAAGGCCGCCTCGCCGGTGTCGGCATAGCGGCCCGCCTGCGCGTCGACCCAGCGGCCGATCGCGAAGCCGACGTCGGAGACGAAGCTCGGCAGGCTCGGCGGCGATCCTTCGACCTTCAGCGTGCCATGGGTGATGTCGGTGTTGCCGCCGATCATGTCCAAATGGATCGTCGCCAGCGTCCGCCGGGCGAATTCGGGCCGGGCGTTGAGCAGCGAGATCGTGCATTCGACCTCGCACGGCCAGATGAAGCGGATCGTGCGCTGCGGCTGCGGCAGCCGGCCTTCCACGATCAGGCGGTGGAGCGTCCGCGCGATCTCGAGGAGGCCGGCGCAGCCGCTGGCATTGTCGTTGGCACCGGGCGACGGGTGGTCGAGATGGCAGGAGAAGACAATCTCCTTCGACCGGTCCCTGCCGGGGATGATCGCGGTCGGGATCAGATAGGCGCCGGGAGTCCGCCCCGCCTTGACGTCGGCGCGTAGCCGAATCGTCTCTCCCCTGGCCAGCCGCGCCTGCCAGCCATGGGCGCGGGCCGGCGAGACCATGAAGGCGAAGGTAGGGTCCTCCCAGGTGTCGAGATGCCCCCAGCGCACCAGGCTTTCGTCCTCGCCCCACCACGCCGATTTCTGGTTCTGCGCCCAGGAGACGATGCCGGCGGCGCCGCGTTCGGTGACCGCGAGGTGCGCGACCTCGCCGGGCTGCGAGGAGGTGAGGACGAGCTTGCCGCGTACGTCCTTGCCGGCATAATCGGCCGCGGCGGTGCCCGCCCCGACGTCGACCAGCTCGGCCTCGGCCCGCCCGCTGACGCTGTCCTGCGCCAGCGTGATCGGCTGGTTCGCCCACGAGGCGACGCGCTCGGAGTCGCGCCAGCGGCTCCCCTCTTGCCGCTGCTCCCACAGCTCGGCGAAGCTGGCGTTCCAGGCCGGGCGCGAGCGCTGGGTGCCGTAGAAGATCTTGCCGTCGGCCGGCAGCGCGAGGATCTCGACCCCGTCGAGGCCGTAGTCGCGAAGACGGTCGCGGATCAGCTCGACCGCCGCCCGATAGCCCTCCGAGCCGCGCATCCGGTGGTCGAGCGACAGCGCCTGCACCGTCCGCTTCGCCGACGCGCCCGATATTTCCGACGCGATCGCCGCGGCCTCGCCGGGCTTCACCAGCGGCGGAGCGTCGTCGGGACGGCCGGCGGCGGTAAGCAGGAGGAGGAGAAAGGGCGCGAGACGCATCGGCTGCTCCGGCGGGACAGGCGCTTTCCTTGTCCCGCCGCCGCCCCCTTGTCCAGAGTTGGTCCGGACGGCGTGCGCTGTTTCCCGTTTTCGCTAGCCCGCGCGGAGGCTGCGGCGCTCGCGGGCCGCGAAGGTGAGAAGGGCGGCGGCGATCGCCGCCGAGAGGACGATGTGGACCGCCTCGCGGCCGGTGACGGCCTCGAACATGCCGACCACATAGAGGCCGACGCAGGCGCAGACCGCGGCCCAGAAGCCGGTGACATAGCCCGCCCGACGATTCTGCTGGGTGAATTCGTCGTTGAGCAGCGCGCGTACCTTGCGGCCGCGCAGCAAATTGCCCCCGGTGGCGAGCATGAGCAGCAGCGCCAGCACCCAGACGAACCAGGCCGAAATCTTGACGGCCTCGACCGTCCGCATCGGCTCTCCCGAAGCGCTCGACAGGAACAGCCCCTGCCAGCTGATGAATATGATCGCCTGGAAGGTGAAGAGGCGCGCACGCCTGCGGCCGAGCCGCTCGGCTTTCTCGACGTCTGAAGTCTCGGTCATCATCTTCCCCTCAAAGCCGGGCCGCACGCGCGAGCGCCTCGAATCCGCCGGCGCTTATTTCACCCAGGACTGCGTTCGCGGCGCCGTGTCCCGGCGGATTTGCGCCCGGGCCTGCTCCCTCGACCAATTCTATGGCGACAAGCGTCGTCGAGGCCGAGATCAGCAAGGCCGCTGCGGCAAGCTTGGCGATCATCATCTCAGACCGTTCCCTGACTGTGGGCGAAGCCGTCATCGAAAATCTCCTCGATCGGGACGCCGAACAGGCGGCTTAGCCTGAAGGCCAGCGGCAGCGACGGATCGTATTTGCCGGTCTCGATGGCGTTGACGGCCTGGCGGGAGACTCCGAGCCGGCCGCCGAGCTCCGCCTGGCTCCAGTCGCGTTCCGCCCTCAGGACCTTCAACCGGTTCTTCACGTCCGACGCTCTCCCCCATGCCCGCTCCGCTCCGCGACGGACCGTCCCGCCGATGCGAATCGGTGTAGGGGTAGGCTGACTTATTGTCAAGCAGACATGACATAATGTCAGCTTAGCTCATCTCTCCCCCGCTCGAGGGAGAGGAGCTGGAACTCTCACCGCGCCCGGATGAAGGTCCTTATGTCCCCGCTCAGCTTCGCCAGGTCCTCGTCGCGGACGTACATCATGTGGCCCGCGTCGTAATAATGGAACTGGACCCGGTCGCCGGGGATGCCGGTGCGGTTGAGCGAATATTCGGCGGCGAAGAAGGGGGTGGCGAAATCGTACCAGCCCTGGGCGACGAACACTTTGAGGCCACTATTCTCGCGCAGCGACTCGCCGATGAAGGGGGCGACGGTCATGTAGGTGTCGCCGTCGGCGACGTCCTTCACCTTCATGTCCCACTCGCTCACCCCGCCGATGGTGACGTACTGCCTCTCGGTCGGGAAGCCGAGCTCGCCCCGGGCGTAGGCATTGAGCGCCGCCGTGTAGGCGCCGTCGATCGCGTAGAAGCTCGGATCGTTGTCGACCCTCTCCCCGGCATTGTCGTAATCCTTGCCGAGGAAGCGCGTGTCGAGCCGGCCGATCGTCTGGCCGCGGTCGCGGAGCAGCTCCTTGAAGAAGCGGCCGGGCCTCACCCGAAGGTTCGCCTGATCGAGATAGGTCTCGGACAGGCCCGTATAGCGCGCGAGGCGGCGCCGAACCTCGGCGCGTTCCGCGGCCGGGAGGCTGTTTCCCCTGGCAAGAGCTGTGAGATAGGGCCCGATCGCGAATTCACGCGCCTCCTGGGCGAAGAGCTCGACGCTCGCCGGCGGGTCGGCGACCTTGTGATGGTACCAGGCGGTGGTCGCCATCGAGGGCAGGTTGACCACGTAGGGCATCTCGTTGCCGGGCGCTTCCGACTGGAGGCCGAAATCGAGGATGGTCGAGATGAGGATGATGCCGTTGAGGGCGACGTCGTTGTAGCTCCCCATCAGCTCATGGGCGACGGCCGCCGAGCGGGTCGTGCCGTAGCTCTCGCCGCCGAGATATTTGGGCGCGTTCCAGCGGCCGTTCCTGTCCAGCCAGAGGCGGATGAAGCGCGCGACCGACTTGGCGTCCTGGGTCACCCCCCAATAGTCCTTGGGCTCGGTCTTCCCCAGCGCATGGCTGAAGCCGGTGCCGACCGGATCGATGAAGACGAGGTCGGTGACGTCGAGCAGCGAATAGCCATTGTCCACGATCGGATAGGGCGGCGCCCCGTCGTCGAGCGCCTGCCCGCCCGGAATCACCACCCTTTTCGGCCCGAACGCCCCCATGTGAAGCCACAGCGAGCCCGAGCCCGGCCCGCCGTTGAACAGGAAGGTCACCGGCCGGTTCGGATCGCGCGGCCCGTCCTTGACGTAGGAGACCGAGAAGATCGCCGCCTTGGGCGTGCCGTCGTCGGCCTTGAGGTAGGTTTCCGACGCGGTGGCCGTATAGGCGATGCGCTGGCCGCCGAACGTACCGGCATGATGGGTTACCGAGACGGTCGGCTCGGGAATCGGCTTGTCCGCTTCCTTGGCGGGCGGAGTCGCGGCAGGCTGGCCGAAGAGGGGCGCGGCGAAAGTGATCGCCGCAGCGGCGATGAGGAGCTTCTTCATGGCTCGAGGCTATGGCACGCCCGTCGAAACGCGCAAGGGCGCCCGAGCTTCGTCATCCCGGCGCAAGCGGGGAGCCACGAAACCCGAATGGCAGGTGTGGAGAATATTCAAAAGTCGCATGCTAGGCGACTGTCCCCTCGAACCTTGCCTGTCAAAGCACTTGCCCGGCAGGATATTGGCTGCGACCCTGAGGGATGCGCCTGCGCGTCGCCACCCCCGCCGATGCCGTCGCGGTCGCGGCGGTGCTCGGCCCCTCTTATGCCGGGCTGATGGCGTCCGCTTATCCCCCCGCGCTGCTGGCGCGCGCCCTGCCGCTGATCGCCCGGGCCAACCCCGCACTGCTGGCCTCGGGCCGCTACTATCTGGTCGAGGCGGAGACCGGCGAGCCGGCCGGCTGCGGCGGCTGGAGCGCCCATCCGCCCGGCGCTTCCGAGCCCGATCCGCGCCGCGCCCATATCCGCCATTTCGCCACCCACCCGGCCTGGATCCGCCGCGGTGTCGGCCGCAGGCTCCACGAACGCTGCGAAGCCGACGCCAAAGCCGCCGGCTTCGCCGCTTTCGAATGCTGGGCGAGCCTCAACGGCGAACCCTTCTACGCCGCGCTCGGCTTCCGCCGGCTGGAGCGGATCGAGACGCCGATGGCCGGCGGCATCCGCTTCCCGGCAGTGCGGATGGAGCGCGCCATCTGAACCCCCGTGCTGGGTCGGGGCCGGGAGCAGGGGCGCCGCGGCGCTGCTGCCGGCGCAGCCCCGTCCGCCCCCGGCCTCCTTCCCGCGCCGGGATCATGATCGAATTCACGATGTCAAAGAGCCCGCCCGGGTCTCGCGACTCGGACGATGTGAATTTACTAGGAAGAATCCTACAAGTCAAGAACAAAAAAGGAACTCCTAACAGATTGGGGTTCGCCCGCTCGAAACTTCCCCTTGGCCGCCGCCTCCACGCTCCTTGCCCTGGCCCAAAATCCGCTCCGTCACGACCGTTGCGGGTATCGAGTACGGACCCTAGAGAGCGGCGATGGACCTGACCCATCTCGGCCGATCGAGCCAATTGCCGGCCTCGCCGGACGAAGCGAAGCTCGACTATGTGCCGAACCCGAGGCCGGCAAAGCCCTATCTGGTGCGCTTCGCCGCGCCCGAATTCACCTCGCTCTGCCCGGTCACCGGCCAGCCCGATTTCGCCCATCTCGTCATCGACTATGCGCCCGGCGAGACGATCGTCGAGTCCAAGTCGCTGAAGCTGTTCCTGGCTTCCTTCCGCAACCATGCGGGCTTCCACGAGGACGTCACCGTCGGCATCGCCGAGCGCCTCGTCGCGGAGATGAAGCCGCTGTGGCTTCGCATCGGCGGCTACTTTTATCCGCGCGGCGGCATTCCGGTCGACGTCTTCTGGCAGTCCGGCGAGCCGCCGGCGGGGCTCTGGGTGCCCGACCAGAGCGTTCCTCCCTATCGCGGCCGTGGCTGAGCCGCGCGTCGCCATATTCGGCGCCGGCTCGATCGGCTGCTTCGTCGGCGGCGCCTGGGCGGCGGCGGGCCTTGCGGTCCGCTTCGTCGGCCGCGAGCGGATCGGACGCGAGATCGCCGAAAACGGCCTCACCCTCAGCGACTATTCGGGCTGGCGAGTGCGGCTGGGGCCGGAGCGGGTGGATTTCTCGGCGAGGCCCGCCGCGCTCGGCGAGGCCGACATCATCGCCCTCTGCGTCAAGAGCACCGGCACCGCGGCGGCGGCGAAGGAGATCGCCCGGCACGCGAAGAAAGGCGCTCTGGTGGTCAGCTTTCAGAACGGAGTCAGCAACGTCGAGAGCCTCCGCGCCGGGCTCAGCGGGCGCTTCGAGGCCGCCGCCGGCATGGTGCCCTACAACGTCGCAGCGCTCGGCCATGGGCGGTTCCACAAGGGCGTCGCCGGCGACCTCCTCGCCGAGGACGTGCCGCCGCTGAGGGCGCTGGCCGAGCGGATCGGCGACGGCCCGGCCCGGCTTCGGCTCTCGCCCGACATGCCCGCCATCGCCTGGGGCAAGCTGCTGATCAACCTCAACAATGCGGTCAACGCTTTGTCGGGCCGGTCGCTGCTCGAGCAGCTCAGGGAGCGCGACTATCGCCGGGTCGTCGCAGCTTCGATCGTCGAGGCGCTCGAGCTGCTCGACGCCGCCGGGATCAAGCCGGCCAAGATCGGCCCGGTGCCCCCGAAGCTGCTGCCCCACGTCATCGCCTCGCCCGATTTCATCTTCAACAACCTGTTCCTCAGGATCCAGAAGATCGACGCCCGCGCCCGCTCGTCGATGGCCGACGACCTCAAGGCGGGCCGGCCGACCGAGATTGCTTATTTGAACGGCGAGGTTGTGAAGCTGGCGAAGCGGCTCGGCCGCAAGGCCCCGGTCAACGAGGCGATCGTCTCTCTGATCCAGCAAGCGGAAGCCGGGGTCGAGCATCTGTGGGAGCCGGCGAAGCTTCGCGCCCACGTCCTCGAAGGGCACCGGGCGGCACCGATCTTCGGCTACTGAGTTTGACAAGCCGGGAGCGCCCCCGCACGGGGGCCCGGCCAGCTCCAGCGGAGACCTTCATGCGCCTTCTCGCCACCGCCTCGCTCCTCGCCCTCGCCCTCGCCGGCTGCGCCCGCACCGCCGGGCAGTCGGCCCCCGCCCAAGCCGCCGCCGCTCCCGTCGCGGCGCCGGCGTCACGCCAGGTGCCGACCCAGCTGCCCACCAACGTCCGCCCGGTAAGCTACTCCGTCCTGATCCAGCCCGACGCGGCGAACCTGCGCTTCAAGGGGTCGGTCCTGGTCCAGATCGAAGTGCTCGAAGCGACCGACGAGATCGTCCTCAACGCCGCGGACCTCGACTTCCAGTCGGCGGAGCTGATCGGCCCGGCCAACGAAAGCGTCGAGGCGAGCAGGATCTCGCTCGATCCGGACCGGCAGACGGCGGCCTTCCGCTTCGCGAGGCCGATCGCGCCCGGCCGCTACCGGCTCGCGCTCGAATATACCGGCAAGATCTACACCCAGGCGGCCGGCCTGTTCGCGCTCGATTATGAGGGCGCCGAGGGCAAGAAGCGCGCGCTCTTCACCCAGTTCGAGGCGCCCGACGCGCGCCGCATGTTCCCGGCCTGGGACGAGCCGCAGTTCCGCACCCCCTACGCGCTCACCGTCGTCGTTCCGGCCGGCCAGGACGCGATCAGCAACATGCCCCAGGCGGGCGCGGAGCTGCGCGCCGACGGCAGCCGGATGATCAGCTTCCAGACCACGCCGGCCATGTCGAGCTACCTGCTCTTCCTCGCGGTCGGCGAGTTCGACCGGATCAGCACCACCGCCGCGGGCACCGAGATCGGCGTCGTCGCCAAGCGCGGCGACGGCGAGAAGGGCCGCTGGGCGCTGGCGAGCGCGGCGGCGATCCTGCCCTGGTATAACGACTATTTCGGAACGCCCTACCCGCTTCCCAAGCTCGACAATATCGCCGGGCCCGGAAGCAGCCAGTTCTTCGGCGCCATGGAGAATTGGGGCGCGATCTTCTCGTTCGAATCGATCCTCCTCGTCGATCCGCAGATCACCACGGAGGCGACGCGCCAGCGCATCTTCGAGGTCGCGGCACACGAAATGGCCCATCAATGGTTCGGCGACCTCGTCACCATGGCGTGGTGGGACGATCTCTGGCTGAACGAAGGCTTCGCCTCGTGGATGGCGACCAAGGCGACGACCGCGCTTCACCCGGAATGGGAGCCGGAGCTCGGCACGGTCTCGGGCCGCGAAAGCGCCATCAACCTCGATTCGGTCTCGAGCACCCACCCGATCGTCCAGCATATCAGCACCGTCGAGCAGATCAGCCAGGCTTTCGACGCGATTACCTACCAGAAGGGCGAGGCGGTGCTCACCATGCTCGAAGACTATGTCGGCGAGGATGCGTGGCGGAGCGGCGTGCAGGACTATATCCGCACCCACAAGCTCGGCAACACGCAGACCGACGACCTTTGGCAGGCGGTCGAGAAGGCGGCCGGGAAGCCGGTCACCGCCATTGCTCACGATTTCACCCTGCAGCCCGGAGTGCCGCTGGTCCGGGTCGAGCGGTCCGCGTGCCGCGGCGGCAAGTCGCAGCTCTCCCTGCGCCAGTCGGAGTTCAGCCGCGACCGGCAGGACCAGCCCGCCAAAGCGTGGCGGGTGCCGGTCATCGCCGCTTCCGTCGGCGGCGCCGAGGTGCGCACGCTGGTGAGCGGCGGCGGCGCGGCGCTCGCGGTCCCGGGCTGCGGCCCGGTCGTCGTCAACAGCGGCCAGACCGGCTATTATCGCACGCTCTATTCGCAAGACCTGCTCGACCGGCTGACGGCGAGCTTCGCGCGCCTCAAGCCGATCGACCAGATCGGGCTGCTCGCCGACAATTGGGGCCTCGGCCTCGCCGGCTACCAGTCCGCCGCGGAAGCGCTGGACATGGTCGACGCGGTGCCGGCCAACGCCAACCCGCAAGTGTGGTCGCGCGTCGCCGCCATCCTCAGCCGGGTCGATGAACTGTACGAGGCCGATCCCGCCCATCGCGCGATGATCTCGCGCTACGCTTCGGCCAGGCTGTCGCCGGTGCTCAAGCGCATCGGCTGGGCGCCGAGGGCCGGCGAGGCCCCGACCGTGCCCGTGCTCCGCGCCGATCTGATCAAGACTCTCGGCGAGATGGGCGACGAGGCCGTGGTTGCCGAAGCCAACCGCCGCCTGGCGGCCGGCGACCCTCTCGCCACCGCCGGTCCGCTGCGCACGACGATCCTCGCCGTCAACGCCCGCAACATCGACGCCGCCGGCTGGGAACGGCTGCGCGCCCAGGCGCGGGCGGAAAGGAGCCCGTTGGTCAAGGCGCAGCTCTATCGCCTGCTCGGCACCGCCCGCGATCCCGCGCTGGCGCAGCGCGCGCTGGACCTCGCCCTCACCGACGAGCCCGGCGCGACCACCGGCTCGGCGATCATCTCGGCCGTGTCGGAGCAGCATCCCGACCTCGCTTTCGACTTCGCCGCCCGCAACCGCGAGAAGGTCGAGGGGCTGGTCGACATCTCGTCGCGCTCGCGCTTCCTCGCCGGCCTCGGCGGCGGCTCGGCGGATCCCGCGATGATCGGCAAGCTCGAGGATTACGCCAAACGGCACCTCAACGCGCAGTCCCGCGGCCGCGTCGACGTCGCCATCGCCTCGATCCGCGACCGCATCCGGGTGCGCACGACACGCCTGCCGGATATCACGCGGTGGCTTGAGGCGAAGGGCTGATAGAGTCCTCCCCGGCATCTGCCGGGGAGGAGTTCAGACCGCGAGCCGCATCGTCCTTCGATACAGCCACGCCGCCAGAAGCACGAACAGGATCGTGCCGCCGATCAGTGCAAACGGCTCGAAGCCCTCCCCCACCACGACCATGGCGGTGTCGCTGTCGGAGCCGGCGACGATGCCGGCGAAGACCACGCCCCACAGGCTCTCGCCGACGATCAGGCCGGTGGCGGTGAGGACGCCCATCCGGCGCGCGAATTCGGGGCGGGCGGCGCGGTCGGCCCAGCGGTCGTAGAAGAAGCCGACCACCGCCCCGATCACGGTGGGCAGGATCACGCTCATCGGCAGGTAGATGCCGATGCCGACGCCGAGCGGCGGCAGGCGCAGCCTTTTCGCCCGGCCGAGCAGCTCGTCGAGCAGGACGAGGCCGGCGCCGGTCAGCGCACCGTAGCCGATCATCGTCCAGTTGAGGTCGCCGCCGAGGACGCCCTTGGCGAGCGCCGAGATCAGCGCGGCCTGGGGCGCGGGCAGCGCGTTGGGGCCGGCGCCGGGCATGCCGGCGAAGCCGATCCCGGTGTAGAGCAATTGCAGCACCGGCGGCACCACCAGCGAGCCGAACACCACGCCGAAGATCAAGGCGACCTGCTGGCGCCAGGGCGTCGCCCCGACAAGCTGGCCGGTCTTCAGATCCTGGAGGTTGTCGTTGGAGATGGTGGCGACTCCGAAGACGATGCCAGTGACGATCAGCGCGTAGGCGACGAGGGCCTCGGACGTGCCCGGCGCGGTATCGCGGCCGAACAGCCCGACCAGCATCAGCGAGGCGGCGACGACGGAAAGGATGCCGATGCCGGAGACGGGGCTGTTCGAAGCACCGATCAATCCCGCCATGTAGCCGCAGACCGCGGCGATCATCAGGCCGATGACGAGGATGAAGATCAGGGCCCCGCCGATCAGCAGCGGCGCCGACCCGGCCAGAGCGCCGCCGGCGATCGTCGTCCACAAAAGCCAGCCGATCGGCACGAGCATCGCCAGCGAGCCGAAGCCGACGATGGCGATCGGCAGGTCGCGTTCCTCGATCGCCAGCGCCTCGCCGCCGCGCCTGGCCGCGCTCGCCGCCATCGCCGAGCGGATTCCGCCGAGCACCGGTCCGGCGATCTTGAGCAGGGTCCAGACCGCCGCGACTCCGATCACGCCGGCGCCGAAGAAGCGCACGTCCTGGGTGAAGACGGCGCGCGCCCAGGCCTCGGCGCCGCCCGGCAGCGGATTCTGCGCGGTCAGGATGGGGAGCAGGATCCACCAGCCGATCACCAGCCCGAGCGCCATCGCCAGGCCGACCGAGATGCCGACGAGATGGCCGACCCCCATCAGCGCGAACGAGAGGCCGCCGGAAATGCCGGTGGCGCCGGGTCCGGCGCGGAACCAGGCCGACGCCTCCGCGGCGACCAGCCGGGTCTGGGTGAGAATGGCGAAGCCGGCCGAGGCCAGGCTGTTCCAGACCAGCACCGAAAGCCCGCGAGCGCTGTCCTCGGCGCCCTCGCCCGACCGGGAGCCCACTTGCAGCACCTCGGCCGCCGCTCGGCCTTCGGGAAACGGAAGCGGGCTGTCGACGACCAGCGCGCGGCGCAGCGGCACCGAGAACAATACGCCGAGGATCCCGCCGGTCATCGTGATCGCCGCGGTGGTGAAGAACGGGAAGCCCTGCCACCAGCCGATCATGACCAGTCCCGGCAGGACGAAGATGATCGCCGCCAGCGTGCCCGCGGCCGAGGCGACGGTCTGGACGATGTTGTTCTCGAGGATGGTGGAGGAGCTGAACCAGCGCAGCACCGCCATCGAGATGACCGCGGCCGGGATCGAGGTCGCGAAGGTCAGGCCGACCTTGAGGCCGAGATAGACGTTGGCGGCGGTGAAGACGAGCGTGATGATTGCGCCGAGCAGGATCGAGCGGACGGTGAGCTCGCGTGTTGTGCCTTCAGCCATCACCGTCTCCTTACGCTACACCGGGCCCCTTTTCGCGGAGCGCAGGAACGACGGCAAGGTCGATGCGACGGAAAATCCTCCCCACGGCGAAGACGTGGGGAGGGGGACCACCCGGAGGGTGGTGGAGGGGTGAATGAAGAGGCTTCGCCAGCTACCCCTCCACCAGGCCTCGCCTAGTCCCCCTCCCCATCTGCGATGGGGAGGATATCACCGTCCCGCCAGGGCGATGCCGTAATAAGCGGGCGGGGTATTGGCGCGGCGGATCAGCAGCAGCACGCTGTTGCGCCCCGCCGAGCGCGCGGCGGCGACCGCGGCGGCGGCCTCTTCCGGCGTGCGGGTGGCGCGCTGGTTGATCGACAGGATGATGTCGCCGGGCTGGATGCCCTTGGCGGCGGCGTCGCTGTTCGGATTGACCGAGGCGATCACCACCCCCTTGGCGTTGACGTCGCTGAGCCGAAGCGAGCGCGCGATCTCCGGCGTCAGCGTCTGAACCGTGACGCCGAGGCTCTCCCGCGCCGACTTCTGGCTGCTCGACTGCTGCCCTTCCGCCGGCTCGGTGACCGGAGTCTCGTCCTCGACCCCATTCAGGCGCGCCAGCTCTTCCTCGGTCGGCCGCTCGCCGTCGGTGACGGTGGCGGTCTGGCGGCGGCCGTCGCGGACCAGCTCGATCGGCACGCGCGAGCCGACCGGCTGGCGCGCGACGAGATAGGCGAGCGATTCGTCCGGCGTGACCGGCCGGCCGCCGACGCTGACGACGAC
>JAXDPG010000446.1:0-4193 GCA_034668485.1 Sphingomonadales bacterium | reverse complement strand
GGCCGGACTGAAGCTCGAAATGATGAGCTGGTTCAACAGCCTGCTCTTCCCGCTCGCGGCGGCGGCGCGCCTCGCCGGCAGGGTGAGGCGCAAGGAGGACAGCGACGACAAGCTTCCGCCGCGCCCGCTCAACTTCTTGTTCGAGGCGATATTCGGCCTCGAGCGCTACGCGATAGGTCGGCTGCCATTCCCCCCGGGCGTGTCGCTGGTGGCGATCGTCTCCGCCTCGTGAGCGACATGGCCTAGCGACGGTCTGCCGCCGGCATGGCCGGCAATCTCGGCGACGATGTAGAGCGGCCGGTGCTTGGCCTCCATGTAGAGCCGCCCCAGATACTCGCCGATCATTCCGAGCACGAACATCTGCACCGCGCCGAGCACCACCACGACGAGCATCAACGAGGTCCAGCCCTGGATGGCACTGCCGGTGAGGAAGCCGATCGCGATATAGCCGAGCAGCAGCACCGAGGCGGCGACCAGCCAAAGGCCGATATGGCTCGCCATCCTGAGCGGCGCCGTCGAGAAGCCGGTGACCGCGTCGAGCGCGAAGCGGATCATCTTCGAAAGCGGATATTTGCTCTGGCCGGCATGGCGCTCGGCGCGGTCGTAGGCGATCGGCACCTGCCTGAAGCCGACCCAGGCGACCATGCCGCGGATGAACCGCGCCTGCTCGGGGAGGCTCAGCAGAGCGTCGAGCGCTCGCCGGCTCATCAGCCGGAAGTCGCCGGTGTCGCGCGGTATCTCGATCTCGGCGAGGCGGGACAGGAGACGGTAGAAGAGCTTGGCGGTGCCGCGCTTGAACGCCGTTTCGCCGGCCCGCGCCTTGCGCACCGCGTAGACGACGTCGGCGCTCCGCCGGTCCATCTCGTCCAGCATGGCGGGAAGCAATTCGGGCGGGTCCTGGAGGTCGGCGTCGATGATCAGGATGCGCGCGCCCGAGCAGAGGTCGAGCCCCGCGGTCAGAGCGAGCTGGTGGCCGTGGTTGCGCGACAGGTTGATCGCCACCAGCCGCGGGTCGGAGGAGGACATGCTCCGCATCATCTCCCAGCTGCGGTCGCGCGAGCCGTCATTGACCAGCACGATCTCGTAATCGTCGCCGACCGCTCCCCGCGCCGCCGCCGTCAGCCGCGCGTGCAGCTCGCCGAGGCACGCTTCCTCGTTGAAGCAGGGCACGACGATCGAGAGGGACGGGGCGGTCATTCGGGTTCCTGGAGCAGGATCGGGCTTCGGTCGGCGACCCGATACAGCACGCTGGTGCCGCTGCGCCAGACCGGCTGCAGCCCGCGCGCCAGGGCCGGATCGTTGCGCGGAGGCCGGATCAGCCAGACATAGTCGAACTTGTCGCGCGGGAAGAGCAGGAGCGACTGGTCGAGGGTCAGCCAGCGTTCGCCCCGGCAGGGGCGGGCGAGCACCTGCTGCGACGGATCGCGCGAGAACCAGCCGTCGTCGGGATAACGGGCGGTGAGCAATTGGGCGCCGCTCATCGACCATTGGTCGTTGGAGAAGGCGTCGCGGCGGACGAGGGCGATCGCGGGCAGATGCTCGAGCCGGGTCATCGCCCAGTCCTTGCGGCATTTGACGCCGACGAACGAGACGATTCGGGCGCCGCGGGGAATATGGTCGACCGCGGCGAGCTCGCGGTCGTAGGCGCGGTCATATTGTTCGAAGCTGATCGTGTTGCCGGCGAGCCGGGCGCCGGCGAAGAGCAGCCCGGCCAGGGCGAAGGCGGCGCCGGCGCGGCCGGCCCAGGCGGGGCGGTAGCGGATCGCGATCAACGCCGTCGCGAGCACGAACGGGGCGAGCCGCATGTCGGCGTAATTGGAGCCGAACACGATCCGGGGCAGGCAGATATAGACGATGAGCAGGAAGATCGCCGAGGCGGCGAGGTTGCGCGAATATTCGAGCTTCTTCCACCAGAGCAGCCCGACGATGAGGACGAGGCCGATCACCGCCAGTGAGCCTTTGTCCCAATATTCCCAGCGGTCGCGAAGCGCCATCAGCACCCAGTCCCGCTTCAGCTTCCAGCGGAACCAGACGGCGGTCTCGCCGCCGACCGCGCCGCTGCGCCAGAGCAGCATCAGAAGAACCGGCGGCGCCAGCGCCAGGCACTGGAGCGCCGTCTTCAAGCCCGCCTTCCAGATCGGCCTCTTCAGGTCGACCTGGCGCACCAGCTCCGCCGAAAAGGCCATCACCCCCAGCGTTCCCCAGCCGAAAGCATGGCAGACCCAGAGCAGCACCGAGATCGGCACGAACAGGCCGGCGCGCAGCTTCAGCCGCCCGAGCCGCGCCAGCCGCAGCCACAAGGCGAAGGCGAGGAAGGCGAGCGCCATCGACAAGGCGAAATTGACGAAGCCGAACAGGAACGGGAAGCTGTATGTCAGGGGCAAGGCGAAATAGGCGGTCGGCGGCACCCGGCCGTGGACCTCGCGCGCGACCCAGAGAAAGCCCGCTGCGGTCAGGACCGGCACCGCGACGACGATCAGCTTCACCGCCGGTTCGAGCCCGATCAGCCAGGCCAGCGGCACCACCAGCAGGTCGACTCCGAGATTGCCGATCAGCGCCCAGCGGAAGTCGTAGAAATGGGCGAGCCACGGCGACCGGCCGATCTCCAGCTGCACATGGTAGCGCCCCATATGGCCGGGCAGGTCGACCAAAGGCGGGATGTCGGGCCACAGCAAAGGCACCGCGCAGGCGAGCACGGCGGCGAGGACCAGGGCCGGATGCTCCCACCAGGCACGCGGCTGGCGGGCGCCGGCGCTCTCTCTCTCGGCAGGAGTTGAGGTCATCGCGCCCCGGTTCTGGTGGCAGGAGGCTGCTGCCTCCCCCCTCCGGCGGCGAAATTCAACCCTAATCTGCCTTGCTGCCGGGCGCGGCCGGCGGGGAGGGCGTGCTAACCCTTCGTTAACCCTGTTCTCCTAGCCGTGGGATGAGGAGGGGCGGATGGGTTATCCCGGCAGCTGGAGCAAAGCGGGCGCGGCCTCGCCGGCGTCGCCGGAGCGTCTCTGGACGCTCGCCTGGGTCTTCGTCCTGATCCTCGTCACCCTGCTCTTCGTCCAGGACGTCGCGGCAACCCGCTTCACCCCCTGGCCCTCGATCCGCGGCACCGCCATCTGGGGGCGCGACTTCGCCAACGTCTGGACCTCCGGGCGGCTGGCGCTCGAAGGGCGGCTCGACCTGCTCTACGACCTCAAGGGCTATAGCGCCTATCAGGACGGCCTCTTCGACGGCGCCCTGCGCGCCCACAATTATTCCTATCCGCCGCCGACCCTGCTCTACACCTGGGCGTTCGGGCTGCTTCCCTATCCGCTCGCCCTGCTCTCCTGGCTGGGGCTGACCGGCGCCGCCTTCTTCGCGGCGGCGCGGCCCTATCTGCGCGACGCCGGCCTTCCCGCCCGGCTGGCCCTGGTCGCTCCGGCGACCCTGCTCAACGTCTGGGCGGGCCATTACGGCCTGCTGATCGGCGCTCTGTGGCTCGGCGCCTTCCACCTGCTGCCGCGCCGGCCCGTCCTCGCCGGCATCCTGATCGGGCTGATGCTGGTCAAGCCGCACCTCGCCGTGCTGGCGCCGCTGATCCTCGCCCGCCGCGGCGAATGGCGGGCGTTCGCCGCCGCCGCCGCCACGGCCGCCTTCCTCGTCGCCGTCTCCGCGGCTGCGTTCGGGGCGGATTTGTGGAGCACCTGGCTCGGAGTGACGGTCGGGGTGCAGACCGCGATGGTCGACGATGTCGGCACCTATTTCCTGACGATGATGCCGACCGTGGTGCCGACCGTCTCGGCCTTCGGCTTCGCCGGCGCGGCGGCGTGGACGCTTCAGATCCTGGTCGCCGGCGGCGCCGTCGCCGCCTTGCTTCTGCGGCTGCCCGCCGACAGCCGGGCGGCGGGGCTGGCCGGCGGAGTCGCCACCTTCCTCGTCCTCCCCTACGCCTTCAATTACGACATGACCGTGCCCGGGCTCGCGGCGTTGCTGATGCTCGCCCGCTTGCGGCGCGAGCCGGAAGGCGGCCCCGCCTTCCTCCTCCTCCTCGCCTTCCTGCTGCCGCTCATCGTGCAGACCTTCGGCCTGCTCCATTTGCCCGCTCCGGCGCTGATCCTTGCCGCTTTGCTCGCCCTGATGCTTCGGGAGGCGCCGGCGCGGACGTTAAACCCCGGTACAGCCGCGGCCGTCTAGCAAGGCCCCCGGTTGCCAAGGGAGGTCGA
>JAXDPG010000445.1:0-2847 GCA_034668485.1 Sphingomonadales bacterium | reverse complement strand
CCGCATATCTGCGACTATTGGAGCCGCGAGCAGTCGGCCGGCAATTATGACGACGGCGCCACCTTCCAGATCGGCCGCATCGACATGGTCGCCAATACCGGCACCTATCTCGACACGCCCTTCCACCGCTACGCCGAGGGCGACGACCTTGCCGCGGTCGGGCTCGAACGGCTGGCCGGGCTTGACGGCCTGTGCGTCCGCGCCGAGGGCCTGGAAGCCGCCGCCGCCCTGTTCGAGGGCCTCGACGTCGCCGGCAGGGCGGTGCTCGTCCACACCGGCTGGGACCGCCACTGGCGCACCGACGCCTATTTCGACAATCACCCCTTCCTCGCCGAGGCCGCCGCGCGCCTGCTGGCGGAGCGCGGCGCCGCCTTGGTCGGCATCGACAGCTACAATATCGACGATACCCGC
This sequence comes from Sphingomonadales bacterium, assembly GCA_034668485.1. Lineage (GTDB taxonomy): Bacteria > Pseudomonadota > Alphaproteobacteria > Sphingomonadales > Sphingomonadaceae > Allosphingosinicella. The sequence goes on along the minus strand of JAXDPG010000445.1, from coordinate 2,436 downwards.
ACCCGCCGCCGCCCGGTCCACACCGCCCTGCTCGGCGCCGGCACCCTCATCGTCGAGCATATGACCGGCCTCGCCGCGCTGCCGCCGAGCGGCTTCCGCTTCACCGCGACACCGCCCAGGATCGCGGGCATGGGTACCTTCCCGGTTCGGGCCTTCGCCGAGATCGGCTGACCGGCATTCACTTGTTTCAGGTCCAGGATCGAACCGCCTCGCGGGCGGAGAACTGGGCCCTGAAACAAGTTCAGGGTGACGGCAACGCCGCCGCCAGCCAGTCCGGCACGATCGCGCCGCCAAGATCGTCGGTCCGCCGGTGCTCGACCGAAAGCCCGAGCGCGGGATAATGGGCCCGCGCGCGCGGGCCCGGCGCGTCGGCCGGCACGACGACCAGCCGGCGGTTGACCTTGGAGCGATAGTTCATCCGCGCCGTATTCTCCTGGCCGACATAGCAGCCCTTGGCGAAGCTGACGCCGTTGAGCTCGGCGGCATTGCATTCGAGCCAGAGAATTTTGTCCGAGCCGAGCTCGGCTCGGCCCTCGGTCACCCCCAGCCCGAGGCGATGGGCGAGCCAGCCTTGCGCCGGGTCTGACGGCGGGGCGAGCCAGCGCCGCCCCAGCGCAGGCAGGCGCGGATCGGCCGGACCGTCGCCTTCGAGCGCCCATTGGACCGCCAGCTCTTCGGCCGGCTCGATCGCGATCCTGCGCCGAAGCCGATAGAGGGTGAGCCGCCGCGCCAGATCCCCCGCCGCCTCGCGCTCGCAGTCGATCAGCACGTCGTCGCCGTCCGCGTAGAGAATGAAGTCGAACAGGGCTTTGCCCTGCGGGGTCAGGAGTCCGGCCCAGAGCGGACGCGCCGGCGCAAGCAAGGCGAGGTCGTGGGTGACCAGCCCCTGCAGGAAGCCGCGAACGTCCTCGCCCGAGAGACGCAGGATCGCGCGGTCGATGAGGGTGGTCGCGGCCATGGGCCCCATCTAGGCCCTGCATCCTCCGGCTCCAACCGTCGTTCGGCCTAGGCGTCACCCTGAACTTGTTTCAGGGTCCAGTTTCGAGCATCGCAAAGGTCACCGGACTGGACGCTGAAACAAGTTTGGCATGACAGCCAAGGAAACATGACCGAACCGACCCGCCTGACCCTGCGCCGCCCCGACGACTGGCACGTCCACCTTCGCGACGGGGCGATGCTGGAGGCCGTGGCGCCGTTCACGGCTCGGCAGTTCGCCCGAGCCATCGTCATGCCCAATCTGGATCCGCCGGTGACTACGGCCGCCTCGGCGCAGGCCTATCGTTCGCGAATCGTCGCCGCGGCCCGCGATCCGGGTTTCACACCGCTGATGACCTGCTACCTGACCGACGCCTCCAAGCCGCTCGAGCTCGTCGCCGGCTTCGAGGCGGGCGTCTTCACCGCGGCGAAGCTCTATCCCGCCCACGCCACCACCAATTCGGCGCATGGCGTCACCGACGTCCGCAACATCCACGCCGTCCTCGAGGCGATGCAGCGCGCCGGCATGCCGCTGCTGATCCACGGCGAGGTGACCGACGCCGAGGTCGACGTCTTCGACCGGGAGAAGGCGTTCATCGACCGCACCTTCTCGCGCCTGGCGCGCGATTTCCCGGCGCTGAAGATGGTATTCGAGCATATCACCACCGCCGAGGCGGCGGCGTTCGTCGAGGATTCGGGACCGAATATCGCGGCGACGATCACGCCCCACCACCTCCACCTCAACCGCAACGCCCTGTTCGCCGGCGGCCTCAGGCCACATGCTTATTGCCTGCCCGTCGCCAAGCGGGAGGGGCATCGCCTTGCCGTGCGCCGGGCGGCGACCTCGGGCTCGCCCAAATTCTTCCTCGGCACGGACAGCGCGCCGCATGCGATCGAGCGCAAGGAATCGGCTTGCGGCTGCGCCGGCATCTTCAACGCGCCGTTCGCGCTGGAGAGCTATGCGGCCGCGTTCGAGGAGGAGGGCGCGCTGGAGCGGCTCGAGGCCTTCGCTTCGGAGAACGGGCCGCGTTTCTACGGGCTGCCGCTCAACGAGGGCCGGGTGGTGCTGGAGCGGGCGGAGATTGGGGTGCCGGAGAGCCTGCCGGCGGCGGGCACGGAGGTGGTGCCGTTCCATGCCCGCGGTACGCTGGGCTGGCGATTCGCGGGCAACAATTATCCCGTCATGCCAGCGTAGGCTGGCATCCCGGCGGGTGAAAAGCCCCGCGGCATTTCACCCCCTGGGACCCCAGCCTTCGCTGGGGTGACGCAAAAAGCCCGGCCGCCCCTAGGGATGGCCGGGCTTTCTCGCCCCGCGCAAGCGCGTGATTATTGGATCGGCTGCAGGTTGACCGCCGCGGTCTTGCCGCGCCGGTCGACCTCGAGCTCGAACGAGATACGGTCGCCCTCGTTCAAGGAGATCATGCCGGCCCGCTCCACCGCCGAGATGTGGACGAAGGCGTC